>DNMQ01000424.1 GCA_003488145.1 Pseudomonas sp. | reverse complement strand
AGACCTGCAGGAACGGGTGAGCCGCGACATCGTACGCGGCGTACTCGATGGCAGCACGGACATGGGCAGCATCGCCGGACCTGTTCAGGCCGTGGGGCTGCAGGTGTTGCACTGCAGCACCGATCGCCTGCTGCTCGCCGTGCCGATCGGCCATCCGCTGGCAGGCGAGCGACAGGTCACGCTGCGCCAGACCCTGGCCTATCAGCACATCGGCCTGCACGAGGGCAGCACCCTGCTGACATTCCTGCGCGATCAGGTGGAAAAACTCGGTGGTCAGCTATCGCTGCGCATCCAGGTCTCCAGCTTCGAGGCGGTGTGCCGGATGATCGAGGCCGGTGTGGGCATCGGCATCATTCCCGAATCCACGGCAAGGCGGCACAGCCGCACCATGCAGCTTGCGCTGGTGGCACTGGACGAAACCTGGGCGGTGCGCGAGCGTAGCATTCTGGTTCGCGAATTGGACGCGCTGCCCGGCAGCGTGCGTGCGCTGATCGCAACCCTGGTCTCCACGCAATTCTGAAATCCCGGCCCACCGAACATTTGCCCGTCAGCACTGCCGAAACCGGTACGCACCACAATCCGGAATCCTGCATGGACACGTCGAGCAACCGGCTGTTTCGCCTCTACCAGCGCATCGTCAGCAGCATCGCCTTCTACCCCGCGCTGATCACGCTCGGCCTGGTGCTGCTGTGCATCGTCAGCATCTGGCTGGAGATGACCTACCTGCAGGCCTACAAGGAGGACATCAAACTTGGCCTGGTCAACAACGCGGAAAATGCCCGGCTGATCCTCGGCACCCTGGTTGGCGGCATCGTCTCGCTGATGGTGTTCAGTTTCAGCATGGTGATGGTGGTGCTCAACTCGGCGTCCTCGACACTCTCGCCACGCGTCATCCCGAGCCTGATCAGCAGCCGCAACCACCAGTTCATCCTCGGAATCTATCTGGGCACCATCATCGACTCGCTGCTGCTGATCCTGACTATTCAGGAAGGCGACGACATCAACATCCCGAGCCTCGGCATCTTTCTCGCCCTGGGGCTGGGGATCGTCAGCCTGTGTCTGTTCATTACTTTCATACGCGGTATCTCGCAATCGATTCAGGTCGATTACATCCTCAATAGCCTGTTCAAGAAGACCCTGAAGGAGCTGCAGGTGCAGCAAGGCAAGTTCGGTCAGTTCAGCGAACGCCAACAGTGGCCGGATGATCAGGGCTGGCCGGTTACCCGCTCGACCCGTGCTGGCTACTTCAAGGCCTTCAACAGTGAGGCGGCCAAGGCGCTGCTGAAGAAGCACGACCTGCGCATGACCATTGAGGTGCACAACGGCTTTTTCGTGATGCCTGGCCACCCACTGTTCAGGCTTAGCCGCCAGGTCGATGGAGAAGTGACCGAGACGCTACTCGATGCCTTCGACTTCTATGTCGAGGAGTACGCGAATCAGCATTATTTCTTTGGTTTCAAGCAGATATCCGAGATCGCCAGCAAGGCACTAAGCCCAGGCATCAATGACCCGGGCACGGCGATAAAGGCGATCGACATGCTTGGCGTGCTGTTCGCCGAGCGCCTGAAGCTGCCGGATTTCGACGTTGCCAGCGAGCCCGACGAACCGCCGCGGCTGTACATTCGCGAGCTGGAGCTGCAACAGATGCTCCTGGCCGTACTGGGGCCGCCACGGCACTATGGCGGCGGCGATACCCAGGTCGTGCTCAGCCTGTTGCAGTGCTTCAAGAACCTCTTGTTCTGCGATCCTGAGCCCGAAACCGAAGCCGTTCTGCTGGCGCATGCGCAGGCAGTGCTCGACAAGGCGAAGGAAAGCATCGCCCTGCGGCCGGACCGCGAGGCAATAGACACTGCCGTGCAGCAGCTCAACGAGGCCATCAGCCACAACGCTCCGCTGGAAAATCCGATGTGCGCGGAATCCTGAACGGGAAAAACTGCCCAAGCAACCGACGGCAGAGCCCAGCGGAGCACATCGTCCGCACATAATGTTTCACGGTGGCCCGCAGACAAGCAGGTTGCCATCACCGTATTAGTTGCCTAGGGTTGTTCGACATGAAGTCCTTGATTGCCCCCATCAGTTCGTTGCTGGGCGGAGTAGCTTTGCTGCTGCTCGGCCACGGGCTGCTCAACACACTCCTGACTCTGCGCGGCGTTGCGGAAGGCTACTCCACCGGCATGATCGGTCTGCTGATGTCCGGCTATTTTGCCGGCTTCCTGATCGGCACCTGGCTGGCGCCCTCGCTGATCCGCCGCATCGGCCATATCCGCACCTTCGCTTTCTATGCCGCGCTGGCGGCGGTCGCCGTACTGGTGCACGTGCTGATCGTCAACCCGTGGGTGTGGCTGGTGCTGCGGGTGCTCTACGGGGTGTCGCTGGTCACGCTGTACATGGTCATCGAAAGCTGGCTGAACGCGCAGGTCAGCGGCGAGAAGCGCGGCCAGGTGTTCGCCCTGTACATGGCGGTCAACCTCGGCGCGCTGGCGGCTGCCCAACAGCTGTTGAGCCTCGACACACCGATGAATTTCACGCTGTTCGCGCTGGCCGCCATACTCATCAGCAGCGCGCTGATGCCGATCACCCTGACCCGCCAGGCGCAACCCGCGCTGCCGGACATGCCAGCCACCGATTTGCTGCAACTGGCGCGCATCGCCCCGCTGCCGTTGATGGCGGCCGGTATTTCCGGGCTCACGCTGGGCGGTTTCTGGGGTCTGGCGCCGGTATATGCGAGCCAGGTCGGTTTCGATGCCGCCGGTGTCGGCCTGCTGATGAGCATCACGATTCTCGGCGGCGCGGTGCTGCAATGGCCGATCGGGTTGTTCTCGGACAAGCATGACCGGCGCGTCGTGCTGCTCTGGGTGGTAGCGATCGCCGCGGTCCTGGCGCTGGTGATCACACCGATCCTGTCCGGCTCGCTGCTGCTGGGGCTGATGTTTCTCTGGGGCGGGCTGGCATTTTCGATCTATTCGATCGCCGTTGCGCAGATGGTCGATCAGTTGCACCCGGATGAAATTCTTTCGGGTTCCAGCGGCTTGTTGCTGGCCAACGGCTTCGGTGCAGCGTTCGGCCCGGTGGTCGCCGGTGGTCTGATGCACCTGTTCGGCCATATCGCCCTGCCGCTGTTCTTCGCCGTGTCGCTGGGCATCCTCGCGATCTACTCGTTCTGGCGCCCGCGTCGCGTAGTGGATCTGGTCACCGAGCCGCACGGTCATTTCACACCCATGCTGCGTACCAGCCATACCGTGCTGGAGCTGATGCCCGACACCCCGGAAGTCGAAGCTGATGCTGCGCCAGCCAACGAGGCGGAAATGGTCGACGAGCATCCGGTCGCGCAGGACGAGCCGATGCCACCACGGACCGGCACCCTGTAGCCGGCTGCTCCGCGGGCGGCGTGGCGACACACGCCGATCAGAAGTCGACCTTGCCTCGCCCCGCCTTGATCGCGCCGCGCTTGGTCTTGCCTTCAAGCCGGCGCTTCTTCGAGCCGAGCGTCGGCTTGGTCGGGCGGCGCGCCTTCTCCACCTTGGCCACGCTGCGAATCAGTTCAGCCAGTCGCTCCAGCGCATCGAGGCGGTTGTGCTCCTGGGTTCGATACCGCTGCGCCTTGATGACGACCACGCCTTCGCTGGTGATCCGGCTATCGCGCAGGGCCAGCAGCCGCTCCTTGTAGAACGGCGGCAATGACGACGCCTGGATGTCGAAGCGCAAGTGCAACGCGCTGGAAACCTTGTTGACGTTCTGCCCGCCCGCACCCTGGGCGCGGATGGCAGTCAGTTCGATCTCGGCATCCGGCAACTGCACGGCATTGGAAATTTCCAGCATGAAAGCTCGCGGCGGACGATGGGTGTCGGTGATTGTCCTATGACCTGCGCGCCACTGACACACTTTTTAGAACATTGGCCGTCAGCTGCCGGCAGCCGTTCGGCTAAGGTAAACGCCCGCCCCAACGGATCTGAACATGGACTCGATCACCCAGGCTCTACTCGGTGCCAGTGTACAAGGCGCGATGCTCGGTCGCTGGCAGGGTCGCAAGGCGCTCGTTTACGGCGCGGTGCTCGGGACCCTGCCGGACCTCGATGTGGTCATCGACTACGGCGATGCGGTCGCCAACATGACCTATCACCGCGGCTTCAGCCATTCGTTGTTCGTGCTGAGTCTGCTCGCCGTTCTGCTGACCTGGCTGATCAGGCGATTCCGCCCAGACGAGCGATACACCGGTACACGACTGTTCTTCGGCATCTGGCTGGTGCTGATCACTCACGTCCTGCTGGACGCCTTCACCAGCTATGGCACGCAGCTGCTCTGGCCACTGATCACGCCGCCTATCGCCTGGTCCAGCGTATTCATCATTGATCCTCTCTACAGCGTGCCACTGCTCATTGCGGTGCTGGCGGGTCTGCTGTTTGGCCTGCGCGGACGCAGGGCCAGATGGCCCGCCTACGCCCTGGCCATTTCCACCTGTTATCTGGGGTTCACGCTGGCCGGCAAACAGATGGCCGAGCACCGCGTGCAGGCGACCATGGCTAGCCAGGGGATCCAGGCGGAGCAGATGTTCAGCACACCAACACCCTTCAACAGCCTGCTGTGGCGGGTGATTCTGGTCGATGGCGAGCACTATTACGAAACGCTGGTCAGCTGGTGGGATGCTGCACCACCCAGCCTCGTGCGGCTTCCACGCAACGCGCAGCTGGCCGCCGAGCTCAATGGCTCAGAGCAGCACGAACGCTTGAAGTGGTTTACCGGAAACGTGCTGCGCTATGACGTGGATGGCGATCAGCTACTGGTGACCGACCTGCGGCTGGGCATGACCGGCTTTCATCCATTCCGCTTTCCACTGGCAGAGCGCTCTGCCGAAGGCTGGCAGCTTATCGCGCAACCCGAACGACTGCCGGCCAACCGGGGCGACATGAGCCGCTTGGTCAGCCTGTGGCAGCGCATCTGGCAGCAGGAGCCAGCGCTGCCTCTGGCCGCCTGGGCCGCTGAACTGAACGGCGGTCGCTGAAGAAAGCGGCTCAAGGAGCTTGAGCCGCATACACCCCTACTCGGGTCAGGTGCGGAACTGACGAACCAGTTCCTGCAATTCCAGTCCCAGGCGTGCCAGCTCGGCGCTGGCACTGGCGGTGTGCTCGGTGGCACTGGCGCTCTGGTCACCGATATCCCGCACGCGGGTCACGCTCTCGGAAATGTTCTCGGCCACGGCGCTCTGCTGCTCGGCAGCTGCCGCGATCTGCTGGTTCATCTGCTCGATGGTCGAAACCGACTCCGTAATGCGCCCAAGCGCGACGCCGGCCTCGTTGGCCAGATCTACGGTCCTTTGAGTGAGGCCACGACTGCTCTGCATCTGCTCCACCGCCTGCTGCGCAACCCGCTGTAGGTTCGCGATAAGCCCCTCGATTTCCTCGGTGGAATCATGAGTACGCCGCGCCAGGGCACGAACCTCGTCGGCCACCACGGCGAAGCCGCGGCCCTGCTCGCCGGCACGGGCCGCTTCGATGGCCGCATTGAGTGCCAACAGATTGGTTTGCTCGGCAACCGCTCGAATCACCTCGAGCACGCTACCGATGCGTCCACTTTCGGCGTGCAACGCTTCGATCGCATGCGCCGACTGATTCACCTCGCCGGCCAGGTTGCCGATCTGTCCGACTGCATCATGCACCACAAGATCGCCCTGCCGCGCCTGCTGATCCGCCTGGCGCGCGGCAATGGAAGCCTGCTCGGCATTGCGTGCAACCTCCTGCACCGTCGCAGCCATCTCGTGCATCGCGGTGGCCACCTGCTCGGTCTCGACGCGCTGAGTCTGTACGCCTGCGCTGGTCTGCGCAGTCACGGCCGAGAGCTGATCGGCGGCTGCAGCGATCTGGCTTACGCCGCCACCGATGCGGCCGATCAGATTGCGCAGGCTTTCGGTCATGTCGTGCATGGCGTTCTGCAGTTGCCCGACCTCATCACGACGCGAGCTTGCCGCGGAGTACGTCAGATCACCGCTGGCGACCCGCTGGGCCTGCTGGACGGTGCTGCGAAGCGGGCCGACGATCATTCGCGAGATCACCGTGGCGGCCAGCAGGCCGACGAAAATGGCCAGCGCGCCAATCACGCCGAGCAACATGTAACTGCTGCTTTTCTGTTGCTGCATGGCGCTGCTGGCATTGGCCAAGGCCTCGTCGGCAGAAGCGATCACGACTTCGGACTGCTGGGCCATCGACTGTTCGAGCGCGAGGCGCTCACCACGATTCTGACGAAACTCGTCGAACGCCAGCCTGTACTGGTCCAGCTCGGCCAGAGCCTTGTCCATGGAAGCCTTCTGGTCATCGTTCAGCCAGATCTTGAGATTGCTGCCGATGGTGGTCACGTTCCCGTGCAAGTCGCTCCAACTGGTGGCTGCTTCATCCGAGCTGTTGGCAACGTAGACATTCTCCAGGGTCCGCATGTCCAGGATCTGCTTGGTCAGGCCCGAAGTCGCCTCGGCGACGGTCAGCGGATCGCTTCCCTTGAGCCGATCTCCCTCCAGCCGCAGCACCCGTACCGCGTCGTACATGTCCAGCTCGATGAACTCGAACTCCTCGCGACTGACCTGAGCAGCCTCCTGCATCCGCGTACGTAGCGCCACGCCGCGCTCGATCAGCTGCATGTAGCGGTCGAACTTTTGCGCGTATTCATCCGCACCCTGGCTGATCCGCGTCAGATAGGCCCGCTCGGCGGCATCGGAGCTGGTGGTCAGGCCGGCGAGCTTCTGATTCAGTTGCTGCAGCGAGCCATGCAACGCCTCGGCCGAAGGCGACTGACGGGTCAGCGCGTAGTCCCGCTCGGCACCACGCGCCGCCAGAATGGAGGCGTTGACGCTGGAAAGCTGCTCGATCTGCCGGGCCCGGCCAAGGATTTCATCGACGGCAACGAACCCGGTACCGGCCACTCCAAGCGTGAGCAGCAGTACCAGACCGAAACCACCGATGAGCTTTTTGCCGACCGAGAGATTAGTGAGTGAATTCAGCACTGGTTCCATCAGAGAAGTTCCACAAAAGAGGCACGAACGGGAAGTCGGCAGAGATTACTAATAGTTGAGCGTTGCGGCTGGATATTTTTGGCGCCTTAAGACTGACGGTAAGTGCCAACGACCTTCCCCTGTCGCGGCCGACGCCTGGATGTCCACCTATGGGTGCGGATCAGCTGCAGCTTTCAGCCAAGCCCCAGCGGCGAACTCGGTGACCCGCTGCGGGTGAATGACGTGCCTGCGACAGCTAGTGCTGCAGGTGCCCATAGAGCCGAGCGTAAAGCCCACCCTCGGCGATGAGCTGCTGGTGGCCGCCGTCTTCGGCGATGCGGCCACCGTCGAAGACCAGCACGCGATCCGCCTGTTTCACCGCCGACAGGCGATGGGCAATGATCAGCGTCGTACGCCCCTGAAGGAAACGATTGAGGCCTTGGTGCAGGGCATACTCCGTCGCCGCATCCAGCGCAGAGGTGGCTTCATCGAGAATCACAACCTTCGGCTCGGCCAGGATCATGCGTGCTACGGCCAGGCGCTGCCGCTGACCGCCGGACAGACGCACGCCGGAACGCCCGACGATGCTGTCCAGACCGTTCGGTAATTGACGAATGGTGTCAGCCAGCTGAGCGATCTCCAGCGCCCGCCAGCAGGCGTCGTCATCTCGCTCGCGGCCCATCATCAGGTTGGCTCGCACGCTGTCGTTGAACAACGCAGGGTGCTGCAGCACCACTGCAACGTTGTCGCGCACAGTGCCCAGCCCGATCTCTCCAAGCGCCACGCCGCCGAACTGGATCTGCCCGGCCTGCGGTTGATAGAGGCCCAGCAGCAGTTGCACCAGGGTGCTCTTGCCGCCACCGCTGGCTCCGACGATTGCGACCTTCTCGCCCGGCGCGATGCTGAGATCAAGCCCTTCCAGAATCGGTTCATCCTGATAGGCAAAGCGCAGACCTCGTACATCGATCGCCACCGTCGTCTGGCCGGCGAAAGGATCGCGTCCGCCGGCGTATTGCGGCTCGTCCGCCCTCGCCAGCAGCTGGTTGATGCGGCCCAGCGCACCGCCAGCTGCGTAGAAGGCGTACTGCAGGCTCAACAGTTGCTCCACCGGACCGATCATGAACCAGAGGTAGCTGAAGACCGCCAGCATCTGGCCGATCGAAAGATCGGAAAACAGCACAGTGAGCATTGCCGCGGCGCGAAACACGTCAATGCCGAACTGGAACAGCAGGCCACTGGCACGGTTGGACGCGTCGGTCTTCCACTGCGAAGCAACCGCGTAGTCGCGCACCTCCCGCGCGCGCAAACCCAGGCGACCGAGGAAGAATCCCTGCCGGTTGCCGGCGCGCACTTCCTGGATGGCGTCGAGGGTTTCCGTGAGCGCCTGGGTGAAGCGCGACGTGCTGTCGTTCTCCAGCTTCTTCAGGTGCTTTACGCGCTTGCCCAGCTGCACCGTGGCGTAGATCACCAGCGGATTGAACAGGAGAATCAACAACGCCAGCTGCCAGTGCATCCACACCAGAATGGCCGCCGTGCCGAAAATCGACAGCACGGCCACCAGCAGACGGCTGAGCGTATCGCCGATGAACTTGTCGATGGTCTCCAGATCAGTGACCAGGTGCGCTGCTACCGTGCCGCCGCCGAGGCTTTCGTATTCCGCCAGGGCAATGCGCTTGAGCCGCTCGATCAGGCGCACGCGAATGCGGTACACGATGTCCTTCGAAAGCCGAGCGAACAGGCGCGCCTGCAGCACGTTGAACACCAGCGCAGAAGACCGCAATACCAGGGTCACGCCGAGCATGAGCCCGATATAGCCGACAGCGGTTTCCCAGCTGGCAGGCAGAAAGCGATCCATGATCTGCAGCGCCGAGTCGCCCGCTCCGAGCAGCACCTCGTCGACCAACAGCGGCAGCAGCAACGGAATCGGCACACTGCAGAGCGTCGCCAGCACGGCAACCAGATTCGCCAGGATCAGCGCTTTGCGATGGTGCAATGCGAGCCGGCGTATCTCTGCCCAGCTGAGTTGGTCAGGCATGGGCGTTACGCTCCAGCCAGCGTTCCAGTAGCGGGCTTAGTGCAGACAGCGGTTGATAGCCGTTGGTGACCAGCGCCAGTTGCCCTTCGTGCTCGGCCAGCACTGTGGGGAAGCCGGCAATGCCGAGGTTCTCGACCCAGGTGAAGTCAGCCACGGTGGCTGCCTTGGTGGCCGGGTCGTCATAACGCTCGGCGAACTGACTCCGCGAAAGACCTGCGGTCTCGGCCAGGTCCACCAGCACCGCTGGCAGGGTCACATCGAACCCGTGCTGGTAGAACGCCTGCTGAATCGCCAATGACAGCGACCAGACGCGAGATTCATCGAGGCTGCGAGCAACGACAAGCGCACGGCAGGCGGGCTCCGTGTCGTAGATCAACGCGTCAGGCAAGCCCTTATCCAGATTGAACGACTGACCTGTCGCCGAGTGCACGGCCTGCCAGTAGGACAGCGTGCGCTGCCGCCCTGCCTGATCCATAACGCCCTGCTCGCGACGCAGCCCGCCCACCCTCAGCTCTAGCGATACGCCCTGAGCCGCGGCTTGCTCGGCCAGCGCCGTCATTACCGGCGCGAATCCCCAGCACCATGAGCACATTGGGTCCATCACATAGATCAGTCGGGCCACTTCAAGACTCCACAACTACCTGGTGGGCCGACGCACGGCCAGTTGGCTTCAGCGATCCAGTTCTCGGAGGTCGCGGCCGATGGGATGCGGCTGGTTGCGCTGACGTGCCAGCTCGATCTGTTTCTGCCGCTCGCGAGCACCGGCGCGCGTTTTTTCGCTCAGCGTATTCCAGCAATGAGGACAGCTGATACCCGCAGCGTAGTGCTCCGATTGCCGGTCTTCCACGGATAGCGGGGTACGGCAGGCATGGCATAGATCGAACTCGCCGACACTGAGATCATGGCGCACGGTCACGCGGTTATCGAACACGAAGCAGTCGCCTTGCCAGCGACTTTGCGTCTCCGGCACCTCCTCCAGATA
Source organism: Pseudomonas sp. (assembly GCA_003488145.1). Classification (GTDB taxonomy): domain Bacteria; phylum Pseudomonadota; class Gammaproteobacteria; order Pseudomonadales; family Pseudomonadaceae; genus Stutzerimonas. The sequence continues at coordinate 3,697 of DNMQ01000424.1, read as the reverse complement.
CTTGAGGATGCCGCCCTTGAGGTGATAAACCTCCTCAAAGCCCTCACCAAGCATATAGCTCGACGCCTTCTCGCAACGAATGCCGCCGGTGCAGAACATTGCGACCTTCTTATGCTTTGCCGGGTCGTAGTGAGCCTTTATGTAGTCAGGAAAGTCTCGGAACGATTTGGTCTTCGGGTCGACCGCACCTTCGAACGTACCGATTGCCACTTCGTAGTCGTTACGGGTGTCGATCAGCAACACTTCCGGATCGGCGATCAGCGCGTTCCAGTCTTGCGGCTCGACATAGGTTCCAACCTGCCGATTCGGATCGACACCCTCAACGCCGAGCGTGACGATCTCCTTCTTCAGCTTGACCTTGGTGCGATAGAAAGGCTGCTCGTCGCAGTACGATTCCTTGTGGTCGATGTCGGTAAGGCGGTCATCGAGCCGAAACCATTCAAGCAGCGCATTGATGGCCTCGCGGGTACCGGAGACCGTGCCATTAATGCCCTCTTCCGCGAGCAGTAAGGTCCCCTTGATCCCATGTGCTGTGAGGGTTTCGAGCAAGGGTTCGCGCAGAGCAAGGTAATCAGGCAGCGATACGAACTTGTACAGCGCTGCCACAACGATTTTTCGTGTCATGGGTACTTCCGGCAGTGGTCACCCGCGTAAAGGGTGGACCGGATACAAACGAAAGCGCCGGCGTGGGCCGGCGCGGGGCGGAAGTCTAACAAAGAAAGGCAAGAATGGTCCCGTGCGAGACGGCGCGCTATTTATGCCCACCAGCACAAACCGGTGATGCCGGGGCCGTGCCTTGTTGCGCCCACTCCTCAGGCGTATAGGTATGCAGCGCAAGGGCATGGATCTGTTGCATCAGTGCCCCCATCGCGGCATAAGCCTTTTGGTGGCGCTTGACCGAATTCAGTCCGGTGAACTGCTCGCTGACGATCACGGCTTTGTAATGTGTTTCCTGCCCGCGACTGTGTGTGTGGCTTTCATCGAGCACTTCAAGGTGCTCGGGCTGCAAGGCTTGCAGGGCGTCTTGGATCAAATCGAGCTTGCGCATAGCAGGGTCTCTTAAGGCTTCTGTTTCTCGAGTTCGGCCGTCATCTCGGACAGCAGGTTATTCACTTCCGGCACCGCGCTTTCCAACTTGACCTGGGTAAGCTGAGCCGAGCGAGCATTGAGCTCCGGCAGCTTGCTGAGCATCTTCTTACCGAGTGGCGACTCATAAAAATCGATCAGCTGATTCAGTTCCGCTTCGGAGAACTGGTTGGTGTACAAAGCGACCAGATCCGGCTTCAGCTTGTCCCACCCTATAGCCTTGTCCAAAGCAGTATTGGCCTGAGCCTGATAGCGCTCAAGCAGCGCCTTCTTGGTATCTGGCGCCTGCGCTTCGGCAAAACGCTGCGCAAACATCTGCTGCACTTGGGCATAAACAGGTACGGCGAGCCGGTCAGCATTGGCAAGCTGCAGAAAACGTTCTGCACTTCCCGCATGGCTCGCACTATCGGCAAAAGCCGATGAACTGATACAGATGAACAGCGCTGCAGCGCGCAGGGTCTGGACACGAAAAGTCGACATTGGAAATCCTTGGGCTGGCTATAGGTAGCCCTCAATGGACACATTCTGCGCTCGGAGTTCCAATGCCTCAAGCGGCCGAAGGCAAAGCTACGGAACTGCCGATGCCGCAGGGCAGCCTAACCAGCAATATTGAGCAGGAGCATGGCATGACGCGTATAGAGACCGACAGTCTGGGGCAAGTCGAAGTACCGGAACAGGCTTACTGGGGCGCACAGACGCAGCGATCGCTGAGCAACTTCGCGATTGGTAGCGAGCGAATGCCGATCCAGGTGCTGCATGCGTTAGCGCTGATCAAGAAAGCTGCAGCGCGTGTAAACAATCGAATTGGTGATCTGCCGCCCGACATCGCGCGCCTGATCGAGCAAGCCGCGGATGAGGTTCTGCATGGTCAGCACGACGACCAGTTTCCGCTGGTCGTCTGGCAAACCGGCAGCGGCACGCAGAGCAATATGAACGTCAACGAGGTGATCGCGGGTCGCGCTAACGAGCTGGCCGGCGGCAACCGAGGCGGCAAGGCGCCAGTCCATCCGAACGATCACGTTAATCGCGCGCAGAGCTCCAACGACTGCTTCCCGACAGCAATGCACATTGCGGCCGCCAAAGCCGTGCACAGCCAACTGCTGCCTGCCATTGCAGAACTGTCCGGTGGACTGGCAGAGCTTGCAGTGCGACACAATAAGCTGATCAAGACCGGACGCACCCATCTGATGGATGCAACTCCGATTACCTTCGGCCAGGAGATGTCGGCGTTCGTCGCGCAGCTCGATATCGCCGAACGCACGATCCGTCAGTGCCTGCCGGCTGTTTATGAACTGGCGCAGGGGGGTACTGCGGTAGGCACCGGTTTGAACTCGCCGCACGGCTTCGCCGAAGCCATCGCATCGGAGCTGGCCGCTCTCTCGGGCCTCCCCTTCGTCTCTGCCCCAAACAAGTTCGCAGCGCTGGCCGGGCATGAGCCGCTGGTCGCGATGTCCGGTGCGCTGAAGACGCTGGCCGTCGCGTTGATGAAGTTGGCCAATGATCTTCGTCTGCTCGGCTCCGGTCCGCGCGGGGGATTCGCTGAGGTGCGATTGCCAGCCAACGAACCAGGTAGTTCGATCATGCCCGGCAAGGTCAATCCAACCCAATGCGAAGCCTTATCAATGCTCGCTTGCCAAGTCATGGGCAATGACATGACGATCAGCTTTGCAGCGAGTCAAGGACATCTACAATTGAACGTGTTCAAGCCGGTGATCATTCATAACCTGCTTCAATCGGTCCAACTGCTGTCCGATGGATGCCGCAACTTCAACGCTCATTGCATTTCCGGGTTAGAGCCGGACCCGGCGCGTATGGCCGAGCATCTGGAACGCGGGCTTATGCTGGTAACCGCACTGAATCCTCACATCGGCTATGACCGGGCAGCTGAAATCGCCAAGAAGGCCTATGCGCAAGGCACCACATTGCGTGAAGCAGCCATGGAGCTTGGTTACCTTACCAGCGAGGAGTTCGATCAATGGGTTCGTCCAGAGACGATGCTTGAAGCCGGACAAAGGGAATAACGGTGTAGCGGAAGCGTCTGTCTGCTGTGTGCTCTCAACACGCCTGCCGCCAACCTTAGGTCGCGCGCTGTGCCGGCTGGGGCTGCGAGCAATGTATCTAGACGACAGCAGCGGGCGGCTCCAGCTCAAGCATTAGCTAGTGCCGGCCAAGACCAAACGGCTGGCTCTGCTCCAGCACTTCGGAGCTGTTAGGACTGAACGCTACGCGGTTGTCGGGGACAGGCTTCTGTTTTAACACCACCCCAAAGCATCCGACCTGAATGAACTTTATAAGCTTGTAATGCAGAAATGCAATGAAGGGTTGGTGGTTGGTCGCCCCCGGCTCCAGGCAGACGAAAACAGCGCAAGATAACTGCAGTTCAGTTGCACTATCGGCAATTCCAGCATCACCTTAGCGCCTTGTGCTTTTCTCTGCCCCCAAAAGCAAACCCCCGACCAGCTTACGCGGGTCGGGGGTTTGGGAAAGGAGCTTGACGATGACCTACTCTCACATGGGGAGACCCCACACTACCATCGGCGATGCGTCGTTTCACTACTGAGTTCGGGATGGGATCAGGTGGTTCCAACGCTCTATGGTCGTCAAGCAATTC
>DNMQ01000168.1 GCA_003488145.1 Pseudomonas sp. | reverse complement strand
TAGTCCATCAGCTTCTCGCGCGACAGCAGATCCCACTCGCGCCAGGGAGCGATCACCTTGACGCCCGGCTTCAGCGCATAGGCGCCCAGCTCGAAGCGCACCTGGTCGTTACCCTTGCCGGTGGCACCGTGGGAGATGGCATCGGCACCAGTCTCGTTGGCGATCTCGATCAGGCGCTTGGCGATCAGCGGACGGGCGATGGAGGTACCCAGCAGGTACTCGCCTTCGTAAACGGTGTTGGCACGGAACATGGGGAAGACGAAGTCGCGCACGAACTCTTCGCGCAGGTCGTCGATGTAGATTTCCTTGACACCCAGAGCCTGCGCCTTGGTGCGCGCTGGCTCGACTTCTTCGCCCTGGCCGAGGTCGGCGGTAAAGGTCACCACTTCGCAGTTATAGGTGTCTTGCAGCCACTTGAGAATCACCGAGGTGTCCAGGCCACCGGAATAGGCCAGAACTACCTTCTTAACGTCCGCCATGCCATCAGCTCCACGGGTTGTACGGAAAGCCTGCGATTCTACCGGTCATGGGCTGGCTTTTACAGGGGCGCGCCGCTGCGGCGGCAATCAAGACGACGGGGCGGCGGGAGCCGAGGGCGCAGGAGGCGCCGATTCTCGCGCAAGGCGCAAGGTGACACGCCGATTCTTCGCGCGATTGGCCTCGCTGCTATTGGCCACCAGCGGATAGCGCTCGCCATGGAAGCGCAGGGTGATCTGCTCCAGCGCTATGCCGTTGGCGACCAGGTACTCTTGAACCGCCAGTGCGCGACGGCGCGACAGATCCCGATTGAGCAGGCGATTGCCGCTGTTGTCCGAGTGGCCATCCAGTTCGATGCGATTCACATTGGGATCGGCGCGCATGTACTGCAGAACGACATCGAGCCTGGCGCGCCCCTGAGCGTCCAGCACCACATCGCTGCTCGGGAAACCGATCTGCGACTGGCGCACCTGATCGAAATTGACTGGCAGCAGCTTGGCCGTACAGGCGCGGTAGTCCTCGTAAGCCTTGCCGAAGCGCGCCGGCAACAGGCGAATCTCCAGGGTATCGCCGCCGTGCATGGTGCGATGCCGAACAACCGGGCTACGCCCTTCGAGCAGGCCGCTGAGAAGGCGCCCGGCCTGTAGCTGGGTGCTGTTGAACGGAATATCGCCACCACTCACGGTGACCACGCCGAGATTGATATCGCTGCGTGACGGTTGCCAAGGCGCCGCTGCGGCAAGCAGTGTCGCCGAGCCGGCGCGAAGCCAGCGCTCCGGCGAGTGCAGACGAAAGACCGCCTGTTCGCCGGCACGCCTGACGAACTCGCCGCTGCCGAAACCGGCGATGGGCTGGGTCAGTCGGCACTCGAACTGATCGCCCTCCACCTGCCATTGCACCCGTTCCAGCCGCGTCTGGAATGTCAGGGCGTTGGCCGGTGAAGCGAGCAGGCACAACAGTACGAGGGGGCGCAGGCGCACGATGAACTCCGAGAGGATGCGTATTCCTTCTAGGTATCGGTGCCCGACCGGCAAACTTGAGCGTGTCACGGTCAGTGCCCAAGCCCGGCAGACGAAGGCAAGATGCCGTCTCCGGGCTTTTCCGGTAGCATTCGCGCACGTTTCACCCGCCTGGAAACCCCTGCATGTCCGACCGACTCACCCTGCTGCGCCCCGACGACTGGCACATCCACCTGCGCGACGGCGCCGCCCTGCCTCACACCGTCGCGGATGCTGCTCGCCAGTTCGCCCGCGCCATCATCATGCCGAACCTGGTGCCACCGGTACGCAATGCCGACGAGGCCGAAGCCTATCGCCAGCGCATCCTGGCGGCTCGGCCGGCCGGCAGTGATTTCGCGCCATTGATGGTGCTCTATCTCACCGACAGCACCAGTTCCGACGATATCCGCCAGGCCAAGGCCAGCGGCTTCGTGCATGCCGCCAAGCTATATCCGGCAGGCGCGACCACCAACTCCGCTTCCGGCGTAACCGCGATCGACAACATCTTCGGTGTGCTGGAAACCATGGCGGAGGTCGGCCTGCCTTTGCTGGTCCACGGCGAGGTCACGCGCAGCGAGATCGATATCTTCGATCGTGAGAAACACTTCATCGACGAGCAGTTGAGCCGCGTCACCGCGCGCTTCCCAACCCTCAAAGTGGTGTTCGAGCACATCACCACCCGTGACGCCGTGCAGTTCGTCCAGGCGGCAGGCACCAACGTCGGCGCCACCATCACCGCACACCACCTGCTGTACAACCGCAACCACATGCTGGTCGGCGGCATTCGTCCGCACCTTTTCTGCCTGCCGGTGCTCAAGCGCAACGTTCACCAGAAAGCCCTGCTGGATGCCGCAACCAGCGGCAACCCGAAGTTCTTCCTCGGCACCGACTCGGCCCCCCACGCACAGCACGCCAAGGAAGCTGCCTGCGGTTGTGCTGGGTGCTATACCGCGCATGCGGCCATCGAGCTGTACGCCGAAGCCTTCGAGCAGCGGCAGGCGCTGGACAAACTGGAACCCTTTGCCAGTCACTTCGGTCCGGATTTCTACGGTCTGCCGCGCAACACCACGCAGATCACCCTGGTGCGCGAGGAGTGGAACGTGCCGGCCAATCTGCCATTCGGTGAGCAGGTCGTCGTGCCGCTGCGTGCCGGGGAACGACTGCACTGGCGTCTGGAGACGAACGCATGAGCGAAGAACACTTCGAAGATGAGCTCGAAGAGCACCTGCCGGGCAAACCCCGCTCGCCGATGGCGCGGCGTTTCCGTGGTTTCCTGCCAGTGGTGATCGATGTCGAGTGCGGCGGCTTCAACAGCGCAACGGATGCGCTGCTGGAAATTGCGGCCGTGACCATCGGCATGGACGAGCAAGGCCTGCTGTACCCGCAGGACACCTTGTTCTACCGCGTGGAGCCTTTCGCTGGCGCCAACATCGAGGCAGCCGCGCTGGAGTTCACCGGCATCAAACTCGACCATCCGCTGCGCATGGCCGTGCCCGAATCGCAGGCCCTGACCGATATCTTTCGCAGCGTGCGCAAGGCGGTGAAATCCGCCGGCTGCAAGCGCGCGATTCTGGTCGGTCATAACAGCAGCTTCGACCTGGGATTTCTCAACGCAGCGATCGCTCGTTGCGAGATCAAGCGCAACCCCTTCCACCCCTTCTCCAGCTTCGACACCGCCACCCTCGCTGGCCTTGCCTACGGTCAGACCGTGCTGGCCAAGGCCTGCCAGGCCGCCGGGATCGACTTCGACGGCCGCGAGGCGCACTCGGCCCGGTACGACACCGAGAAGACTGCCGAGCTGTTCTGCGGCATCGTCAATCGTTGGCGGGAAATGGGCGGTTGGGAAGAGTTCGACGAGTAACGTCCGGGATACGGAGCATCGGGGCGAAGGCCCGCTTCGGAATGCCAGCAGTCGAGATCGACGCTGTAAACGAAAAAAGGCCAGTCATGCGACTGGCCTTTTTTGTATTACCGCAGCGTTACAGCGGCTTGCCCCGGTTGCCGTGCTGGCCAACGAAGGCCTGAACGGCCTTCAGTTCGTTCGGCAGCACCGTGCAACGCTCGCTGCGTTCGAACAGATCAGCCAGGTGCGCCGGCAGGGCAAGTGCTTGGCCAATACCCGCCTTCTCCACAGCATCCGGGAATTTCACCGGGTGCGCGGTGCCCAGTGTCACCATCGGGATGCTCAGGCTGCGACGGCATTCGCGTGCGGCATGCACGCCGATAGCCGTATGCGGATCGAGCACCTCGCCGGTTTCCTTGAAGACCTGAGCAATGGTGGCGCAGGTCTGCTCGTCATCCACGGCCAGCGAATCGAACAGCTTGCGCGCTTCGGCCCAGCGTTCCTCTTCCACCGACAGCTTGCCGCTGGCACGGAAACCATCCAGCAATTCGGCCACGGCCTTGCCATTGCGACCATGCAGGTCAAACAGCAGACGCTCGAAGTTCGACGACACCATGATGTCCATCGACGGCGACAGCGACGCGTGCAGGGTGTCCTTGTCGTAGCGGTTGCCGGACATGAAGCGGTGCAGGATGTCGTTGCGGTTGGTGGCGACGATCAGCTGGTTGATCGGCAGGCCCATGTTGCGCGCCAGATAGCCGGCAAAGATGTCGCCGAAATTGCCGGTCGGCACTGAGAACGCCACGGAGCGCGCCGGACCGCCGAGCTGCAGCGCAGCGTGGAAGTAGTAGACGATCTGGGCCATGATCCGCGCCCAGTTGATCGAGTTGACTGCCACCAGACGGGTGCCCTTGAGGAAACCCTGGTCGGCAAAGCTGGCCTTGACCATCTCCTGGCAGTCATCGAAGTTGCCTTCGATGGCGATGTTGTGAATGTTGTCGCCGAGGATGGTGGTCATCTGCCGGCGCTGCACCTCGGATACGCGGTTGTGCGGGTGCATGATGAAGATGTCGACGTTGTCGCAGGCCTTGCAGCCTTCGATGGCCGCCGAACCGGTATCACCGGAGGTGGCGCCCATGATCACCACGCGCTCGCCACGCTTGGCCAGCACGTNNAGCACCCACTCGTTGCCGTTCAGCTGACGCAGCGGGGCGATGGCGCTATGGGCGAAGACGCCATAGGTTTCTTCGAGGATTCGCTTGAAGTCGGCGTCCGGAATGCTGCCGGCAACGAACGGGCGCATGACCCGAAAGGCCAGCTCGTGATACGGCAGGCCGGCCCAAGAGGCAATTTCTTCCACGGTGAACCGCGGCAGGTTCTCCGGCACGTACAGGCCGCCATCGCTAGCCAGGCCGGCCAGCAGGACGTCTTCGAAGTTCAGGGCCGGCGCCTGGCCGCGAGTGCTGATGTAGCGCATTTGTTCAAACCTTCGGTTCGAGCGGCAGGCTGGCGCTGCAGGTATCAGGCTGTTCCGTGCCTGCAGCTGCGGCCTGCGGCTTGGTTAGTTGAGCTGTTCGACGCGAATGCGCACGACCTTGTCCGCCACATCATCGAGGGCTTCCAACGCAGCGATAGCATCGTCGATACGCTGCTCGACCACTCGATGGGTCACCAGAATCACAGGAACCAGACCGTCCTGGACTTCGGCCTCCTTCTGCATGATCGACTCGATGTTGATGCCACGCTCGGAGAGAATGGTTGCCACCTGAGCCAGCACGCCCGGATGGTCCTTGGCCTGGATGCGCAGGTAGTAGGCGCTCTCGCAGGCGCTGATCGGAAGAATTGGATGATCGGACAGCGAGTCGGGCTGGAACGCCAGATGCGGCACGCGATTGTTCGGATCGGTGGTTAGAGCCCGGGTCACATCCACGAGGTCGGCCACGACTGCCGAAGCGGTCGGCTCCATGCCTGCACCGGCGCCGTAGTAGAGCGTGCTGCCGACGGCATCGCCATTGACCATGACCGCATTCATCACGCCATTGACGTTGGCGATCAGGCGGTCGGCCGGAATCAGTGTCGGATGAACGCGCAGTTCGATGCCAGCATCGGTGCGGCGGGCGACGCCCAGGTGCTTGATGCGATAGCCCAGCGCTTCGGCGTAATTCACATCAGCCGTGGTCAGGCGCGCGATGCCCTCGGTGTAAGCCTTGTCGAACTGCAGCGGGATCCCGAAAGCGATGGACGCCAGAATCGTCAGCTTGTGCGCGGCATCGATGCCCTCGACGTCGAAGGTCGGGTCGGCCTCGGCGTAGCCGAGCTCCTGGGCTTCCTTGAGAACGTCCTCGAAGGTGCGCCCCTTTTCACGCATCTCGGTGAGGATGAAGTTGCCGGTGCCGTTGATGATTCCCGCCAGCCAGTTGATGCGGTTACCTGCCAAGCCTTCACGAATCGCCTTGATGACCGGAATACCACCCGCGACCGAGGCTTCGAAGGCGACGATTACGCCCTTCTCGCACGCCTTGGCGAAGATTTCGTTGCCATGCACGGCGATCAGCGCCTTGTTGGCGGTGACCACATGCTTGCCGTTCTCGATGGCCTTGAGGACGAGTTCCTTGGCCAGGGTATAACCGCCGATCAGCTCGACGACGATGTCGATTTCGGGGTTGTTCACGACATCGAAGATGTCCGCCGTGATGGCTGTCGTACCGGTATCGCACTTGGGATTCGGGTGCCGGGTGGCAATCTGCGCAACCTCGATTCCTCGCCCGGCACGGCGGGCAATCTCCTCGGCGTTGCGTTCGAGCACATTGAAGGTACCGCCACCGACGGTTCCCAGCCCACAGATGCCCACTTTCACCGGTTTCAAGCTGAACTCCCCATTCACAGCGAGACGACCGGACCTGCCGGTCGACAAAAGAGTCGCACATTACGAAGGGAGCAGCTTTTAGTCAATCAGCCTCGCCTTGCGGCGGGCGCGCCCCCATCGTCAAGCTCCAACCGCTGATGCCATTGCGCGAGCGACTCATCCGGGTATTCGGCAAAACAGCGATCATGCCCCTGTACTTGCGGCTCTACCCAGCTGGCCTTGGAGTCGAGCATCAGATGCGTGTGCTCCGGCGGGACGGGCAGATCGGTGTCGATCGCCGATGCGAAGGGATGCACCAGCTCGGGCCAGTTCGGATCCCACAACCACAACGCACTGGCGCAGTGTCGACAGAAGTGGCGGCGACCATCACTGATCTTTACCTCGCCAGTCTCGGCATCGGTGATACGCGCCTGGTAGACGCCAAGATGCTCCCGCCCCTCGACCTGCAGGCTGCGATAGTCACCACCAAGATTGATCGCGTAGCCGCCGCCACCCGCTGTCTTGCGACAGATCGAGCAGTAGCAGCGCATGAAAGGATACGGCTGCGCGGATTCTAGGCTGAACCGCACAGCCTGACAGTGACAGGAACCTTCGAGCTTCATCACGCCCTCCTCATTCAGACCCTTAGGGTTTTGAACGCATCAGGCCAGCCAGTTCCACTATCGGCAATCAGCCCGAATGAATCGGACCAATGGCCTCAACGCATTACTCGGCAGCAAGCGCAACTTCTGCTAACTGGGCCGCCGGCTGATAGCCGGGAATCATCTGACCGTTGGCGAGAATGATGGCAGGCGTGCCCTGTACGCCGATCATCTGGCCAAGCTGATACTGCTTTTCGATAGGCGTCTCGCAGCTGGCTGTGGGCAGATCTTCACGCGCCTTGGCCTTGTTCATGGCGTCCTGGCGATCCTTGGCGCACCACACGCTGGTCAGGGTATTGGCCCCATGGCTACCCATGCCCTGCCGCGGAAACGCGACATAGCGAACCTCAACGCCGAGGCGGTTCAACTGCGAAACCTCGCTGTGCAGCTTCTGGCAGTAGCCACAGTCAGTATCGGTAAATACGGTGATATGGGTCTTGGGTTCCTTGGGCGCGAACACCACCATCTCGCTGGCCGGGATCGAGTTGATCTGCTTGGCCACCGACTTGCTTTGAGCTTGCTCGGTCAGGTTGACGGCCTGACCATCCTTGAACTGGTAGAGATAGCCCTGGATGACGAACTGCCCATCAGCGCTGGCATACAGCTGCCGCCCGCCCTCCAGCTGAACCTGATAAACCCCGGGCATCGGGCTCTCGGCGATAGCCTCGATGGGCATGCCCGGCTGGATCTTCTGCAAAGACTGGCGAATCGCCTGATCCGGATCGGCGGCCATTACAACAACGCTGGCCAGACCTGCAACGGCGGCAGCGAACAAACGAATCACGCCCATGGAAACTCCTGGCAGCGACAATCGGGGAAAGGCGCAAAGCCTATCATAGCCATGCCCTACAAACTGCTAGCTGCTTTTCTGGGCCGCCGCCGAGACCACGGCCTACTAGCGCCGGCGCTCTGCCCTAGCCGCGTGGATGGTGCGCCGCATGCAGCTCCTGCAACCGCGCTCGCGCAATGTGGGTGTAGATCTGAGTGGTCGACAGGTCGCTGTGACCAAGCAACATCTGCACGGTGCGCAGATCCGCGCCATGGTTGAGCAAGTGCGTGGCGAAAGCGTGGCGCAAGGTATGCGGTGAAATCGATGCGGCGACACCGGCGACCTTCGCGTGCAGCTTGATCCGGTGCCAGAAGGTCTGGCGTGTCATCTGGCCACCGCGCTGACTGGGAAACAGCACATCACTGGCCTTGCCCGAGAGCAAGAGTTCACGACCATCGCGCTGATAACGCTCCAGCCAGTGCAAAGCTTCATCGCCAAGCGGCACAAGACGCTCTTTATTGCCTTTGCCGAACGTTCGCACCACGCCCTGGCGCATGCTGACCTGCTCGAGCGTCAGGCTGATCAACTCGGTAACCCGCAACCCGCAGGCATAAAGCACCTCGAGCATGGCGCGATCACGCAGACCTAACGGCTCTCCGATATCTGGCGCCGTCAGCAATGCCTCTACATCGGCTTCGGACAGCGCTTTCGGCAAGGGACGTCCAAGCCGTGGCAGATCCACGCGCAACGTCGGATCGACGGCGATCTCGCCCTCGCGTAACAGGTAGCGATAAAAGCCCCGTAAGCCTGACAGAAAGCGCGCCGTGGAGCGCGCCTTGTAACCATTGTTCAGACGCCATGCGAGGTGATCGAGAATGATCTCGCGCCCGGCGGTCGCAAGTCGAACGCCTCGCTCCTCCAGCCAGCCGTTGAACAATGCGAGGTCGCTGCGGTAGGCCTCGCGGCTATTGTCCGCCAGCCCTTTTTCCAGCCAGAGCGCATCGAGGTAACGGTCGATGATGGGGTCGTCGAGTGCAGGCATGACAGCTTCAATCAGAAGAGGTGCAACAGTTTTCCACAGGCGTCCCGACGCGGCCAGAGCGCAAACGAATCGGAATCTCTTCATCCGATCGCCGCCCTAATCGCAGGCACCAGTCTCGCTCCGCCGGAATCAGCAGGCCCTAGAAACGAAAAAAGCAGCCCGAGGGCTGCTTTTTTGCGGAACTGCGGTCTTAGTCTTAGACCAGCTTTTCCTTGATGCGGGCGGCCTTGCCGGACAGCGCGCGGAGGTAGTACAGCTTGGCCTTGCGCACGTCACCGCGACGCTTGACGCTGATGCTGTCGACCATCGGGCTGTAGCTCTGGAAAGTACGCTCGACGCCTACACCATTGGAGATCTTGCGAACGGTGAAAGCACTGTTCAGACCGCGGTTGCGCTTGCCGATCACCACGCCTTCGAAGGCCTGCAGACGCTGACGCTCGCCTTCCTTCACCTTCACCTGAACGATAACGGTGTCGCCCGGTGCGAACGGCGGGATTTCTTTGTTCATCTGCTCGGCTTCGAGCTGCTGAATGATCTTGTTGGTCATGCTGTGCTCCTAAGGTCAACCCTGTGGGTTGCCATCGATACGTTAACTATCGTCCCGCTGGCGGATGTATTCCGTCAGCAGCTTCTGTTCTTCTCCAGAAAGCGAGCGGCTATCCAGAAGATCGGCGCGTCGCTCCCAGGTCCTTCCAAGGGACTGCTGCAAGCGCCAGCGTCGGATGTGTTCGTGGTTGCCGCTGAGCAGCACATCAGGAACACATTTACCCGCATACACCTCAGGACGCGTGTAGTGCGGACAGTCGAGCAGGCCGTCGGTAAACGAATCCTCCTCGGCGGAACCAGCATGACCCAGGGCGCCCGGAAGCAGCCTCGTCACGGCGTCGATCAGCACCATTGCCGGCAACTCGCCACCGGACAACACGTAATCACCAATCGACCATTCCTCATCGACATGCGCTTCGATGAAGCGCTCATCAATACCTTCGTAGCGACCGGCAATCAGGATAAGCGCATCCTCTTTTGCCATCTCGCGGACATCAGCCTGTTTCAGCTGGCGCCCCTGCGGCGAGAGGTAGATCACCTTCGCCGTCTCACCCGCAGCCTGTTTGGCGTCAGCCAAGGCAAGCTCGAGCGGCTTGATCTTCATCACCATGCCGGGGCCACCGCCGAATGGGCGGTCGTCCACTGTTTGGTGGCGGTCTTCGGTGTAGCTTCTGGGGTTCCAGCAGCTCAACTGCAACAACCCCTGCTTCACGGCACGACTGGTAATCCCGTAGTCACATATCGCTGCGAACATATCCGGGAAAAGGCTGATGACCTCGACGCGCAAAGCGGACATGCCGTTCAGAAATCCGCGTCCCAATCGACCTGCATCTCGCCCGCTACCAGATCGATCTTCAACACGCATTGATCGGTGTAAGGCAGCAGGCGCTCGCGATCGTCCAGGCTTTCAGCACAAGGCTTCACGACCATCACGTCGTTGGCTCCGGTTTCAAGCAGGTGATCGATCTGACCAAGCAACTGCCCAGCCTGATTGATGACCTTCAAGCCCTGAAGCTGATACCAATAGTACTCACCGTCGCCCAAGGCGGGCAGTTCGCTACGCGGGATGCATATCTCGAAATCGGCGTAGGTACGCGCAACTTCGCGATCATCCAACCCACTCAGCGTTGCCACCAGGATCTTGCCCTGGAGGCGCCCCTTGACCAACTCGACCTGCTTCACCTCGTCGCCTCGCCTCAGCGTCCAGCGTCGATAGCCCAGCAGGTTGTCGATCGGATCAGTAAAGGAATAGACCTTTACGTCACCGCGCACGCCATGCACCGAAACGATCTTGCCGATGACAACCAGGTCATCGACCGGAGCAGACGTTGCGTTCATGCGATTCAGGCAGCGGCCTTGGCAGCTTCCTTCAGCAGCTGAGCAACGCGCTCAGACGGCTGTGCGCCCTGGCTCAGCCAGTA
>DNMQ01000048.1 GCA_003488145.1 Pseudomonas sp. | reverse complement strand
CGCGAATACCTGACCCGCGAGCACCGCGTCAGCCTCAGCTCCTTTGCCCTGGTGGCCAACGCCAATGGCTGATTCCTACGTAGGGTGGGCAACGCGCAGCTTGTCCACCTCCAGCCACACCGAATCGAAAAGGTGGAAAAGGCTTCGCCGCTTTCCATGGGGCGGTCTTCCATACAGCGCTCACATCCGCCATTGCAGCCAGGCCCCGCAGCCTGCCCATCGCAAGGCTCAGGTCGACGTCGCTTTCCGCTCCCCGCACCAACAGCCCCTCTCCCCTATGGGGAGAGGGTTGGGGTGAGGGGCAGGCACCAACCAGCAGCACAGACAGGCCAAAGCCCATCAAATCACGCTGTGGAAATCACCTTGTTGATTTCTACCCAACGATCCAGCGAGCAACCTGAATGAACATCGACCTCAAGGAAATGACCCAGCTGGCGCCGATCTTCCGCGAGCTGTTCAAGGGCTATCACCTGTCCCGCAGCGAGCCGGAGCCTTACGCGCAGCTGTCGAACATGCAGGACCAGTACCGCGCATTGTTCAAGGCGCTCGGCTTCGAGCTGGTCTGCGATCCGCGCGGCTTCTACTACTTCGTCCCCGAACAGATGGGCGCGCAGGTGAACAAGACCGCCCAGCGCCTGGCGCTGTTCACCTTTATCCTCGTCGAGCACCTGGCCGACCAGGGTCGCGATCCGCTGGCCGTGCTCGACGGCGGCAGCCTCGGTCGCGATGAACTGCCGGCGCTGCTGGACAAGTACCGTGACCTCTTCCTGCAGGCCGAAGTCACCACCCAGGAAGAGCTGGAAGAGAAGGTCATCCGGCGCCTGACGCAGCTTGGCTTCGCCGAGGACAGCAACGGCGTCTATCGCTTCCTGCCGCCGATGCACCGTTTCCTCGACGTCTGCCTGTCGGTGCAGCAGGACCGCGATCTGGCCGCCAGCCTGCACAGCAGCGACCTGCCGTTACCAGCGCCGGAGCTGATCGCGGAAGACGAGAGCGAGGACGACATCATCCTTATCGAAGAGCCGGACGAAGCTCTCGTCGAAGATTCCGAAGAAGCCGCCCTGGCCCGCGCCATCGCCGAAGAAAAGGAGCTTGAAGCATGAGCCAGGAACGCTACGGAATTCGCCGCTTCGCCCTGCTGAACACCGCCGGCTACAGCCTCGGCATTTTTCCGCTGGAAAATCCGCTGTCGGTCTACGGCGCCAACAACCTCGGCAAGTCTGCGTCGATCAACGCGCTGCAGTTCCCGATCCTGGCGCGCATGTCAGACATGAGCTTCGGCAAGTACAGCCTCGAGCAGTCACGCAAGTTCTACTTCGCCAGCGACACCAGCTACATCCTGGTGGAAGTCATGCTGCCCCACGGCCCGCATGTGATCGGCGTGGCCGGTCGCGGCCCGGGCGGCGGCTTCGGCCACCAGTTCTTCGTCTACCAGGGCTCGCTGGATCTGGACCATTACCAGCAGAACGGCACCTGCCTGCGCCAGCGCGAGCTGTTCGCCAATCTCGAACGCGCCGGCATCAAGGCCTACGAGGCCAAGCCGGACGAGCTGCGCCGGCTGCTGGTCGGCGGACATACCTCGATTCCGCTGGACATGACGCTGATCCCGTTGCGTTCGACCAGCGAGCAGAGCCTGAAGACCTTCCGCGCGCTGTTCATCAACCTGCTGCACATGCGCGAGATTACGGCGGCCAAATTGAAGCAGCTGTTCCTCGATGCCTTCGAGCACAGCCTGCGATCGGGCAGCGTAGACTACATCGCAGCCACCGAAGAAGCCTTCCGCGACGTGCGCCGCATGGAGCAGGACTACCAGGCACTGGTCGCCGCCGGCCCGCTGGTCGAAGCGCTGGCTTCCGGTGTCGCCCAGCGCGAGCTGCTGCGCGGCAAGCTGCATCGCCTGTCGCCGTTGCTCGACAACCTGCTCGGCACCTGGCACGACTACGCCGATGCGCGCAAGGAAGAGCTGGTGATCCAGGCCGAGCACTACCGTCGCGAGCAGGACGGCCTGCAGAACGAACAGCGCGGTTCGACCGGCGAACTCATGCGTCTGGAGCGCGAGATCAGCGAAGCCCAGCGCTGGCTCGGCGAGCTGGCGGTGCTGAAGAACCGTTTCGCCCTGGTCGAGGACGCCCATGTGCTGGAGCAGCAGCTGCTCGCCGCCAAGGACGCCCATGGCGAGCTGGCCGGTGCATTGGCGCAGTCCCGTCAGTTCTCCAGCGAAGACCTGGACGAGCGCCTGCGCGATCTGGAGAAGCGTTTGAAGTCGGTGAAGCAACAGCTCGATCACGCCGACAACAACAGCTATTCGCGCCTGCGCGAAGAGTTCTCCCAGGCCGACGTCGACCGCCTGATGCGCCTGTTCAACGGCCAGTTGTTCAGCCTGCCGCTCGGCGAAAAAGGCATCACTGCCGAGGGTGACGACTGGGTCAAGGCGGTCGAGGCCGTGCTGGATCGCTTCAAGGGCGACACCTTCTCGGTGCCGGGCCTGTCCATCGACCTCTCGCATATCGAGCCACCGGCGCTGCAGGCCCTGGCAGACCGTGCCGCCTTGCGCGACCAGAAGGATCGCCTGGAGCGCGAGCTCAAGCAGCTCAAGACCCAGCATGCCGTGGCCGTCGACCGCGCTGCGAGCAAGGCCCAGGCCGAGGCGCTGTACCAGGCCGTGCTGGATGCGCAGAAAGCGCTGGAGGATTTCCGCCGCAGCCAGACCCTGGCCGCCGAGGAGCCGGCGAAGCTGGAACAGCTGGCCCAGGCCGAGGCCGCCCAGGAAGAACTCAAGCGCACCAGTGACGCCTTCGCCGAGCGCGTGCAGCATTTGTCCGCCAAGCTGCAGCTG
>DNMQ01000047.1 GCA_003488145.1 Pseudomonas sp. | reverse complement strand
CAGGACCCGCAGCACGATCTGTACATTACCGACCGGCGCTATCGCGAACAGACTACGCCGCTGCTGGCGATGCCCGGGCAGTTCGATGAAATGGGCGACCTGCTTGCGTTCTGGAAGAGCTACCGGGTCAAGCGCAACCAGTACGAACAGCTGCGCATGAATGCCTATGCGGGCAAGCCCGCGCAGTGGAAGCAGATCTGGTCCGGCAATGACAATGCCTTGCTGAGCATCTTCCGCCAGCATGACAGCGCCTCGGTGCGCAAAGGGCTGATCGGCGAGATTCCGCAGACGCTCTGGTGGATGGACTATCCGCTGCTCGAGCGCACCTACTACCAACTCGTGGTCAATTTCGACGTGTTCGGCAACGTCTCCCATCAGGGCCAGACACGGCTTTACTTCGACCTGATTCGCAACGGCGCGGAGCTGAACTTCCTTCGGCTGCTGCCGGCCGCCTCACGCCAGGCCATCCTCGATGGCTGGTACGAGCAGGGTGGGCAGCTGAAGCTGCTCTTGGCCTACACCTCCATCGACGATTCGACACCCTCGCTGCTGACGCTGAACAGGGCTGATCCGAAGCGCGCGTTCGCTCGAGAGATGCTGGCAAGGTACGCCGGCATCAACGCAGCCCCCGATCCGATCAACCGTTGCCAGGGTACCCAGTGCTACCGCGCAGGGCAGCCCGCGAGCCTGCAAGGGGCCGAGCAGGCGCTCAGTCGTCTGACCAACCGACTCGCCGGAGGCTTGCCGGCGATCCAGTATCTGCCGGAGGCCACGCTGCTGCGCATCGAGTACGGCGGCGATCGGCGTGAGATATACAGCCTGCTGCGCAACCGCGCCCACAGCAACGTCGCCTTCATGTACGGCGAGTCGCTGCGCTGGCAGCCGAGGTTGGACACCCTGACGGTGTATTCAGGGGTTCTCAGCAGCTATCCGAATTTCCTCTTCAATGTGCCTGCCGCCGAGGTGCCGGCATTTGTCGCAGCACTGGAGGAGGTCAGGGCGAGTGATCAGCTGGAGCGCCTGGTCGACCGCTGGGGCGTGCGGCGCAGCCATCCGCGTTTCTGGGATTACTTCAACGATTTGACCCGCTATCTCGAAGAAACCGAG
Source organism: Pseudomonas sp. (assembly GCA_003488145.1). Classification (GTDB taxonomy): domain Bacteria; phylum Pseudomonadota; class Gammaproteobacteria; order Pseudomonadales; family Pseudomonadaceae; genus Stutzerimonas. The sequence continues at coordinate 2,186 of DNMQ01000047.1, read as the reverse complement.
CCACTGGAAGCGGGCATACTGGATATGAATCGCTACGAAAATCTCTGATTCGCCGCGAGCGGCGACTGCGGCCGGAACTCGACCACGTTTAACCCGACTAAAATACTAGGACTTAACCGCGGCAGTGGTTTGGCGTACACTGCGGCGCATGTCTGCGAGGAGTTCCCATGAGCGCGATCACCATTACCGAAGCTGCACACGATTATCTGGCCGACCTGCTCGAGAAGCAGAACACCACCGGCATCGGCATTCGCATCTTCATTACCCAGCCGGGCACCCCGTATGCTGAAACCTGCATCGCCTACTGCAAACCGGGCGAGGAGAAGCCTGACGACATTGCACTGGCGCTGAAGAGCTTCACGGCCTGGATCGATGGCACCAGCGAACCCTTCCTCGAGGATGCACTGGTCGACTACGCGACCGATCGGATGGGTGGCCAGCTGACCATCAAGGCGCCGAATGCTAAGGTGCCGATGGTCAATGAAGACAGCCCGATGAACGAGCGCATCAACTATTACCTGCAGACCGAGATCAATCCGGGCCTGGCCAGCCATGGCGGGCAGGTCACGCTGATCGATGTGGTCGAGGAAGGCATCGCAGTGCTGCAGTTCGGCGGTGGTTGTCAGGGTTGCGGACAGGCGGACGTCACCCTCAAGGAAGGTATCGAGAAGACCCTACTGGCTCGGATTCCAGAGCTCAAGGGCGTGCGCGACGTGACCGATCACACCAATCGCGAGAACGCCTATTACTGATGCGAAACAGCCCGTCGGAGTAGCACCGCCGGGCCGCTCGGCAGTTTTTAAGGTGAAATGCCACTATTTTGCCTTCATGGCGCGCACAGCGCGCCTTTCCTGCGATAAGCTCTCGTGCCAAGGTTAATCGGGCAACGAGAGCTCGTACCACATGTCTGCCATTTCCCTGTTGATCTGCGATGACTCCGCGCTGGCGCGCAAGCAGCTTCTGCAAGCGCTGCCTGCCGGTTGGCCGGTCGACGTCAGTCAGGCGGCCACCGGCCTCGAAGCGTTGGAGCAGGTTCGCGAGGGTGGCGTCGACGTCCTCTTGCTCGACCTCACCATGCCCGAGCTGGATGGTTATCAGGTCCTCGCGCAGCTGCGCGAAGAACGGCTGCAGTGCAAGACCATCGTGATATCCGCCGACATTCAGGATGAGGCCGTGCGCCGTGTCCTGGCCCTCGGCGCGCTGGCTTTCATCAAGAAGCCCGCGGATCCGGTGCACCTGCACCAGACGCTGGCGAGCCTTGGCCTGCTGGATGATGTCTCGCCTTTGATCGCTAGGGTCGCCGGGGAAAAGATCGGTTTTCGCGATACCTTTCGTGAGGTGGTCAACATCGCCATGGGGCGGGCTGCGGCACTCCTGGCGCGAGTGCTGGGTGTCTTTATCCAGTTGCCGATTCCCAATGTAAATATTCTCGAAGTCGGCGAGCTGCATATGGCGCTGGCCGATGCGGCGCGTGGCGAGAAGTTGACTGCCGTCTGCCAGGGCTACATTGGCGGTGGTATCGCAGGCGAGGCGCTGCTGCTGTTCCATGACTCCGAAGTGGCCGACATGGCACGTCTGATGCGGCGGCAGGACTACCTGGAGATGGAGATGCTCCTGGATCTGTCGAGCCTGCTGATCAGCGCATGCCTCAGCGGAATCGCTGAGCAGATCGAAGTGGTGTTTTCCCAGGGGCACCCGCAGGTGCTGGGGCAGCACGCATCGATCGACGAGCTGATCCGGCTCAATAGTGCCCGATGGAAGAAGACCCTGGCGGTGGAAATCAGCTACAGCCTGGAAGGGCACGATATCCACTTTGACCTGCTGCTGTTGTTCACGGAAGATTCGGTCGAGCTGCTGACGCGCAAGCTTGCCCACCTGATGGATTGAGCATGAGCAATTCCGCCGAGTTGAACGAGCTTCACTGGTTGCTGGCGATCGTCCAGAGCATCGACGTGGGCGTCGTCGTGCTGGACCGCGACTACCGTGTCGAGGTCTGGAACACCTTCATGGAAAACCGTTCCGGCTTGCAGCCGGAGAATGCGCGCAATCGGTCGTTCTTCACGCTGTTTCCCGAAGTCGATGAAGACTGGTTCCGCCGGAAGGTGGAAAGCGTGATGACCCTCGGTACGCCATCTTTCACCATCTGGGAGCAGCGCCCTTATCTGCTGCGCTTCAAGAACTACCAG
>DNMQ01000166.1 GCA_003488145.1 Pseudomonas sp. | reverse complement strand
CAGTCCAAGGCCGAGGAGTGGGCTCAGGGCTTCATGCTGAAAATGGAGTCCGGCTACACCGACGGGCCGGTCGGCTTCGGCCTGGATGCCATCGGCCTGCTCGGCGTCAAGCTCGACTCCGGCTCCGGCCGTGGCGGCACCGGCCTCCTGCCACGCTCGGCTTCCGGCGAGCCGGCGGACGACTACGGCACGGCAGGCCTGACGGCGAAGGCCAAGCTGTCCGCCACCACGCTGCACGTGGGCACGCTGCAACCGGTTATCCCGGTGCTGATGCGCAACGACAGCCGCCTGTTGCCGAACATCTATCGCGGCGCCTGGCTGCAGAGCAAGGACGTCGCAGGCCTCACGCTGGATCTCGGCATGCTGGATCGCACCAGCTACCGCGACTCTTCCAACTACGAAGAGATGACGGTGTTCAATGGCGGGCTGCGCAACATTACCTTTGGCAGCAATACGACGAGCGACGAGTTCCGCTTCGCCGGTGGGCGCTACGACTGGTCGCCACAATTGGCCACCAGCTACTACTACGGTGGGCTGGACGGCATCTACGACCAGCACAACCTCAGCCTGGTCCATGTGCTGCCGATCGGCGAGTCGCAGAGCTTCAAGACCGACCTGCGCTACGTGCGCTCCACCGACGATGGCGGCAGCAACGTCGACAACGACGCCTTCGGCGCGCTGTTCACCTACAAGCATGGCGCTCATGCCTTCACCGGCGGTTACCAGCACATGAGCGGCGATACCGGTTTCGCCTACGTCGCCGGTGGCGATAACGCGTTGATCAACCTGCTGCAGATCAACGATTTCGGTAACCAGGACGAACGCTCCTGGCAGGTCCGCTACGACTACGACTTCGCCGCCATGGGCATTCCCGGGCTGAGCCTGATGACCCGCTACGTCTCCGGTGACAACGTCGACCGCGGCGCCGGCGCCAGCGAAGGCAAGACCTGGGAGCGCAACACCGATATCGCTTACGTCATCCAGAGCGGCCCGCTGAAGAATCTTGGCCTCAAACTGCGCAACGCCACCACGCGAAGCAACTTCCAGAGCGACCTGGACGAGAACCGCTTTATCGTCAGCTACAGCCTGCCACTCTGGTAAGCACCACGCCGCAGCACCTCTCCTCGTTGGACTTCGCCGGGCTTGCGCCCGGCTTTTTTCGGGCATGAAAAAGGCGACCCTCGGGCCGCCTCTTTTTTATTGCCGCCGCCTTGCCTCTCGACTCAGCTCTGCTTGGTATTACGCCGCAGAATCTCGTTCACCCGCTCCGCGGTATACACCCGCTTCGCCTCGTCGCTCGGCTTGTGCCGAACATCGAGCATCACACCCGCACTGATTGCCAACACACAAACGATCACCGAGACCGCAGACAGCAACGTATTCATCACACGCCCTTCAGACACCAAAGAAACCGCTAGCGGAGGATGGCTCCCCGCGAAATGGCGCCGATTCTGCGCCGCGCCACGGGTAACGTCAACGGCAAGAGAAAACGCCACAGCCCGCTGATACCGTGGCCTCACAAGAACCTGTTCGCCAGCCTAACGCCACAGCTTTCACGGCACCGCAATCTGCAAACTGCCCAAGGCAAACCGTACAAACACCGCCCAACCGACGGCACTGATCAGACCCAACGCCAGATAACCCACCACAATCCCCAACGCGATCTGCTTCCACAGCCCGGCATGGGGATCACGGTTGTAAATAACCGGCTCCACGGAAAGAACATCCCGCTCGGCACGGATTTCATCAAAACGGTCACGCATGGTTTACCTCGGTAAACGGGACAGCAAACAGAAGGAACGAAAAAAAGCGGCTGGCTTTGGCCAGGCGCCTTTGGATGTCTAGTGGAAGGCGACTAAGCGAGAGGGAGGGATTAGGTTTCCTGGGACAGATGTCACACGCGTTCAGCGCCACCTGTCGCCGGATGAGTTGGAATCGGCACTGCGCCTACCCCCTCTGGTGGAAGGGCATGCACTTCAAACAGAAGCTAACGGACAGAATCAGAACAGCTGAAGTTTAACGAACAGGAAAGGGGCAATGATGAAGAACAGCGTCGCGTTCTGCTGGCGACTTGTTAGCCACACAAATGAAACGAGTGATAACACAGTCGCCGGCAACAACAGCAGCTGATAAAGATAGAGGGAGACAGCGAAACAGTGTGTTCGGCTGTGGTCTGGCTCGAGAATAAACAGACAGTCCGCGCCAAACAGAAAAAGTACAAGCCAGCCAAGCGCACCCAGGACCGCAGCGGCTCTGAAGAGCCATAAAGCGATTTTCTTCATAGCATCCTTGCCATAGCGAGCCGTAGCCAGCGTGTAGTCACCGGCACAAACAAAAAAGGGGCTAGCTTTCGCTAACCCCTTGATTTGTCTGGTGGCTACACCGGGACTTGAACCTGGGACATCAGCATTATGAATGCTGCGCTCTAACCAACTGAGCTATGTAGCCAAGTGGCGCGCATTATTCTCTGGTCGGTTTGGGCTGTCAACCCTGGCTCCGCAGATTTTTTATCCTTTTCAAACGGTTAGTTACGAACGGTCAATGGCGCCTAGGATGCGCCATGTGGGGCGCCGCTAGCGAAATGACGGCCGCGTGGCCAGCAGCAGGCCGGCGAAGATCAGGGTGCCGCCGATCCAGTGGAAGGGTTGCAGGGCCTCGCCGAGTAGCAGCCAGCCGAGCAGTGCGGTGAAGACGGGCATCAGGTAGCTGGCCATGGCGGCCTTGGCGGCGCCGACGACTTTTACGCCGTGGTTCCAGGCGAGGTAGGCGATCAGCGAAGCAAACACGGCGGTGTAGCCGATGGCGCCGAGGTTGGCCGGTGTGGCGGCGAAGCCCCCTACCCGACTCAGTTCGTACAGGTAGAACGGCAGGATCAGCGGCACCCCAAGCAGCATCAGCACGCCGAGCAGCACCAGCGGGGGCACAGTGAGGAAACTCGACCAGCGCCGCAGCAGCAGCGTGTACAGCGCCCAGACCAGCACGGCGAGCAGCATGATGAGGTCGCCAGCCTTGAACGACAGGCTGGCAAAGGTCTGCCAGCTGCCACGGCTGATCAGGTAGAGCAGCCCCGCCGCCGCCACGGCCATGCCGAACCAGGCGCGCCGCAATGGCCATTCACCGAGCAGGAAGCCCGCACCGATAAAGGTCGCCAGTGGCAGGCAGGTGTTCACCAGCGTCAGGTTGATCGCTTCGGTGCTTTGCGCAGCGGTGTAGAGCAGCGAGTTGTAGCTGGCGATGCCGAGCGCGGCGATCACCGGCAAGCGCCAGCCGGCAGCACGCAGGGCCGCTCGATGGGTCCAGATGCCTTTCGCCACGAAGGGCAGCAGCAGCGTGGTGGCCAGCACCCAGCGCCAAAAGGACAGACTCAGCGGCGGGATCTGGTCATAGAAGGCACGTGCCACTAGCGCGTTGCCGCTCCAGCAGAGCACAGCGATGAGCAGACCGGCGAATGCCGGGGCGTGGCGGCTGTTCATCAGGCGTTACGCAGCGGACGCAGGCGGTATTGCGACGGCAGCTGATCGAGTCCGCTGACGGTGACGTTGAGGTTCTTCCACAGGCCATCCTTGATGCCGTAGATGCAGCCGTGCACGGCCAGCGGCTGGCCGCGGTGCCAGGCGTTCTGGACGATGGTGGTGTGGCTGACGTTGGCGACCTGTTGGATGACGTTGAGCTCGCACAGGCGGTCGACCTGCTCCTCTTCGCTGGCCAGCTTGGACAGGTGCACGCGATGCTCGTAGTAGAGGTCGCGGATGCTGCGCAGCCAGCCGTCGATCAGGCCCAGCTGGTCGTCGCGCATGGAGGCGCGCACGCCACCGCAGCCGTAGTGGCCGGTGACGAGGATGTGTTTGACCTTGAGCACGTCGACCGCGTACTGGATGACCGACAGGCAGTTGAGGTCGGTGTGCAGCACGACATTGGCGACGTTGCGATGAACAAAGAGATCGCCCGGCAACAGGCCGACGATCTCGTTGGCGGGCACGCGGGCATCGGAGCAGCCGATCCACAGGTATTCCGGCGCCTGCTGCTTGGACAGTTTCTCGAAGAAGGCGGGGTCTTCTTCCTTGATGGCCTCGGCCCAGCGGGCGTTGTTCTCGAACAGCGGTTCCAGCTCGCTCATCTACGTTGTCCCTATGGTTCGGCCCCGCACCTTACGAGCCGGCCTGGCCTTTGACAAGCAGACCGGCTCGCGCGCGGGCGATCAGTCCGGCTCGACGAGTTCTTCCGTATCGATGACCGTGGTGCTGGGCTGGGAGACGTACGAACGCAGGTCACGCATGAAGTTGTCGCGCCAGGCATCCAGATCGGCGGCACGAATGGCGCGCATCAAGTGCTCGTAGCGGTCCTTGCGTTCGGCCAGCGGCATGCTCAGCGCGCGGTCGAGCGCTTCGGCCATGCCGACGCAGTCGTACGGATTGACGATCAGTGCGGAGGTCAGCTCGCGCGCCGCACCGGCGAAGCGCGACAGCACCAGCACGCCGGGGTCTTCCGGGTCCTGCGCAGCGACGTATTCCTTGGCGACCAGGTTCATGCCGTCGCGCAGCGGCGTGACGAAGCCGACGTCGGCGGTGCGGAACAGGCCCATCAGCACGCGGCGGTCGTAGCTCTTGTTGAGGTAGTGCAGCGGCGTCCAGTCAAGATCGGACAGGCGCCCGTTGAGATGCCCGGCCTGGCTCTCGAGCTGCTCGCGGATGTGCTGATAGGTGCGCACGTCGGAACGCGAGGTCGGCGCGATCTGCAGGAATTCGACGTTGTTGCGGTGCTTGGGATAGCGGTCGAGAAACTCTTCGTAGGCGCGGAAGCGCTCCACCAGGCCCTTGGAGTAGTCCAGGCGGTCGACCGAGATGATGGTCTGGCGCCGGGTATCGCTGGCCCGGCGCATGGGATGGGCGCGGCCCTTGTAGCCTTCGGCGAGCTTCTGGATTTCGTCCGGTACCACGCCGATCGGGTAAACCCCGGCGCGGAAGTTCTGCCCGTAGGCCGTCAAACTGCCGTCCGGCTCGATGACGCCACGCACCTCACGGGTGATGTAGTCCTGGAAGGCCAGGCGGTCGGTGTCGGTCTGGAAGCCGATCAGGTCGTAGTAGCAGAGGGTCTTCAGCAGCTCGTTATGCGGCGGGATCGCGGTGAGGATCTCCGGCGCGGGAAACGGGATATGCAGGAAGAAGCCGATGCGGTTGCGGATGCCCAGCTGGCGACAGGCTTCGGCGAACGGGATCAGGTGGTAGTCATGAATCCAGATGATGTCGTCAGGTTCAAGCAGCGGTAGGAGCTTCTCGGCCAGCATGCCGTTGACCCGCCGGTAGCCGTCGTATTCTTCGCGGCTGTAGCGCGCCAGGTCGATACGGTAGTGGAAGATCGGCCAGAGTGTGTTGTTGGAGAAGCCGCGGTAGTACTGGTCGTAGTCACGCTTGTTCAGCGGCAGCGTGACGTAGGTGATGTTGCCCACTTCCTCGGTGTTGATCGTCGGGGTCGCGCTGATCTCGCCACTCCAGCCGAACCAGATGCCACCGGCCTGGCGCAGCGCATCGTAGACACCGACGGCCAGCCCTCCGGCGGCTACCTTGCCCGGTTTGATTGGCGCCACGCGGTTGGAAACCACTACTAAACGGCTCATGGCAGTAAATCTCGCTCTAGTCGGGTTTTGTTCTGGGTTCGGCCGGCACACCGAGTTCGTTCAGCAGCGCTTCGATCCAGGTGCCGACGGCAGCCACCGACGCCACCCGTTCGCGGGCCTCGCTGGGGCCGTCGCCGACCTTGATGGACCGACCGCCGAGCGCATTGACGGCGGCAAAGCCGGCTTCGTCGGTGAGATCGTCGCCAAGGAACACGGGAGTGCAGCCGGAGAACGGCGCTTCCTGCATGAAGGCGCGGATCACCTCGCCCTTGCTCGCGCCGCGGGGCTTGAGTTCGAACACGCACTTTCCGGGCTGCAGGGTCAGTACCTCGGCGTAACGCTGGGCGAAGTCTTCGGCGAGTGTGCGGGCAACCTCCTCCAGCTCCGGCGCCTGACGAAAATGCAGGGCAAAGGCGACGCTCTTGTTCTCCAGGTGCAGGCCGGGGTGCTCGCTGCAGGCCTGCTGCAACTCACGCTGGATGCGCGCCAGGGCCTGATTGTCGAGTGCCAGGTTGCGCAGCTCACCCGTGGCATCACGGCGCTCGGCACCGTGCACGCCGGCGGCGGGAAGTTGCAGGGGCGCCAGCAGCGCATCGAGCTGCGCGAGCGGCCTGCCGGAGATCACGGCGACGGGAATGCCGCCGGCATGCAGGCGTTCTAGGGCCGCGAGGGTGGCCGGTGGAATGAAGACGAGTTCCGGTCGGGGCTGAATCTCAGCCAGCGTTCCGTCGACATCGAAGAAGAAGGCGTAGCGCCGAGGCTCTGGCGCGGGTTGGTCGTTTTGATCATTCATGCAGAGTAGGACTCCGGATCACGCGCGGTGGTTCGTCCCCTTTTCTCAAGACGCTCAGGCATCTATGGCCGCAGGAAAGGATGGACCCGAATGGTGTTATCGGCCAGCGGACAGCCCTGAATCTTCCCAGGGCGGCCGGGTCACAACCTGCATGACCGACGTTCTGACAGGAGACGATCATGAGCGATCAAAAACCCTACACCCCAACGGAAATCGACAACACCGAAGACCGCATGGGCTCCATCGAACAGCTCGATTTCGATCAGCGCCGTGACGAGCGCAAGGGCCGCATCGGTGACGAAGTGCCCGGTGAGCAGGTGGCCGACGAGTTCACCGCCGAACGTGCCGCCGAAGCAGGCATGACCGCGGGTGAAGTCCCGGATGGCGAGACCACAATGGACGACATGTCTCCGGAAACGCTGATCCCCGAGGACGGCGCACGCTCGCCGAGCGAACGCGGCCATGGCGAGCCGGCCGATCAGGACCTGAGCGTGGTTTCCGAGCATGAGATCGGCGCCGATGTGGATCTCGACGAGGCCGAACTCGGCCGCTATGACCCGCTCGACGGCAAACCCTGGGATGGCCCCGCCGAAGGCGACGAAGACACCGGCCTCAGCGGCGGCGATGCGGTATTGCGCGAGGACGACAGTGTGCTGTCGGACGAAGAGCTGGAAGGCGAAGCCCCACTGGATTCGGGACGGGACAAGCGGCCGGGGGAATAGAGCGGAGCCATTTGCCGCACTCGGTAGGCGGAAGCGACAGGGCCGCGGAACTCATAAGGCGGCCTCGGCTGCCTTGCGTAGGCGTGGTGGATGTTTGCTTTTTACATCCACCATGACGCGAGCATGGTGGATCGGTGAAGCGCGATCCACCCTACGAGATCGGCAACGGTCGGAGAACGGGAACCGCGATCGTGGCAATGGCGAGCCCCAAGAGCCGGAGCCTCGGCCCGCAGCAGTTAATCCAGCAACGTACAGGCCATCACCAGCGCATCTTCACGGCCGTCTGCCGCCGGGTAGTAGGCCCGGCGCCGGCCAACTTCGTTGAAGCCATAACGCTCGTAAAGCCGATAGGCCGTGGTGTTGCTCGCACGTACCTCGAGGAAGCATTCGCGGCCGCCGCGTTCGCGGGCACGCTCCATCAGATGCTCGAGCAGGCACAGGCCGAGGCCGCGGCCCTGGCTTTGCGGCTTGACGGTGATATTGAGCAGGTGCGCCTCGTCGAGGATCAGGTTGATCACGCCGTGCCCGACCTGCTGCTCGCCCTCGAACATCACCCAGCACTCGTAGGCACTCAGCGCGTCGTTGAAGATGCCGCGCGTCCAGGGGTGGCTGAAGGCGGCGTACTCGATCTTCAACACGGCTTCGATGTCCGCCGCGGTCATCGGGCGGAAGCTGACAGCATCACTCATCACACGTACTCATGAACCTATGTGCCAGCGCGGCATGCTGCGGCGCAGGGTTTTCCACAGCTCGGCCTTGGCGGCTGGCTGCTCCATCAGCTGTTCCAGGCCGGGCATCGCCAGTGCGCGACCGAGCCCCTCGACAGCCAGTTCGCGATAGCAGGCGTCGACATCCACTTCACCGGCGAAACGCAGCGCCGGGCGACCGATCAGCCAGATGCAGTCGCAGCCCATGTTTTCCAGCTCGGCGGCCATCACGCCTTGCACATAATCGCGTGCGGCCTCGGCACCCTGGTCGAGGCTGCCCTTATTCAGCAGCGGCCAGCGAATCGGCTCGCCATCGCCGACCTGCTGCGGCTTGTCCGGCAGGCGTGCGGCGCGCAGCAGGTCCTTGAGCAGGATGTAGGCCGGGTCGCGGCTCTGGAAGGATTCGCCGGTGGGCAACTCCACCACCAGCAACACGTTGCCGGCGCGCATCAACTGCAGCGAGAAACGTGGCGGTGGCTCCATGGGTTTGGCCGGTTCGGCCGCCTGTTCTACCGCCGCAGCAGCAACCGGTTCCGGCTGCTTGGGTTCCGGCATGGCGATACGCGGACGCGGCGCCTGCGGCGGCTCGACGACAGGTGCTGCGGGTGCCCGTTCCACTACCGGCGCGGCCACCGGCACCTCGGCTGGCGGAGCGACGGCAATGTCCAGCTCTGCTTCGGCCGCGACCGGCAACAGCAGCTCCGGCCGCGACGGCGCAGCGAAAGGCAGTTCGGTACGCGGCAGCCAGCTGGCCACCTGCATGGCGTCGAGGTAGGCGAGACGCCGGGCTTCGTTGATCAAACGCCTTCCACCTGTGGGTGAGCCTTGGCGCCGACCTGCATCAGGTTCAGCGCGTTGAGGTAAGCCTTGGCCGACGCGACGACGATATCGGTATCGGCGCCGTTGCCATTGACGATGCGCCCGCCCTTCTCCAGCCGCACGGTGACCTCACCCTGGGAGTCGGTGCCCTGGGTGATGGCGTTGACCGAATACAGCTGCAGCGTGGCGCCCGATTCGGCGACCGCCTCGATGGCTTTGAAGGTGGCGTCGACCGGGCCGGAGCCCTGGGCCTGGGCGCTGCGCTCGGCACCGTCGACGCTGAGCACCAGCTTGGCTTCGGGGATGGTGCCGGTCTTGCTCGCGACTTCCAGGCTGGCCAGCTTGAAGTGCTCAGGCGCTTCGTCGGCCAGGGTGTCGGAGACCAGTGCCTGCAGGTCTTCGTCGAAGATTTCGTGCTTCTTGTCCGCCAGTTCCTTGAAACGGGCGAACGCGGCATTCAGCTCGTCGCCTTCCAGCACGATGCCCAGCTCGTCCAAGCGCGAACGGAATGCGGCGCGGCCGGAATGCTTGCCCATCACCATCTTGTTGGCGTTCCAGCCAACCGACTGAGCGGACATAATTTCGTAGGTTTCGCGGTGCTTGAGCACGCCATCCTGGTGGATGCCAGACTCGTGGGCAAAGGCATTGGCGCCGACGATGGCCTTGTTCGGCTGCACCGGGAAGCCGGTGATGCCCGACACCAGGCGCGAGGCGGCGAGGATGTGCTCGGTCTCGATGCGGGTGTGCACATCGAGCAGGTCCTGGCGGGTCTTGATCGCCATGACGATCTCTTCCAGCGCGGCGTTGCCGGCACGCTCGCCGAGGCCGTTGATGGTGCACTCCACCTGCCGCGCACCGGCGACCACTGCCGCGAGGGAGTTGGCCACGGCCAGGCCCAGGTCGTTGTGGCAATGCACCGAGAACACTGCCTTGTCGGCGTTGGGGATGCGTTCGAGCAGCTGGCGGATGGTGTCGGCGTACTGGTGCGGAATGGCGTAGCCGACGGTGTCCGGGATGTTGATGGTGCGCGCACCGGCGTCGATGGCAGCCTCGATGATGCGGCAGAGGAAATCGATCTCCGAGCGCCCGGCGTCCTCGCAGGAGAATTCCACGTCGGCGCACAGGCTGCGCGCCTTCTTCACCGCGCGCACCGCCTGCTCGACCACCTGGTCCGGCTGCATGCGCAGCTTGTACTGCATGTGGATCGGGCTGGTGGCGATGAAGGTGTGGATGCGCCCGGAGTTGGCGCCGGCCAGTGCTTCGGCGGCACGCTCGATGTCGGCATCGACAGCGCGCGCCAGGCTGCACACGGTGCTGTCCTTGATGTTGTCGGCAACCAGCTTCACCGCGGCGAAGTCGCCGGGGCTGGCGATGGCGAAGCCCGCCTCGATCACGTCCACCTTGAGCCGCTCCAGCGCCCGGGCGATGCGCAGCTTCTCCTCACCGGTCATGGAGGCACCGGGGCTCTGCTCGCCGTCGCGCAGGGTGGTGTCGAAGATGATGACGCGATCATTGCTGCTCATAGGAAATCCTCACGGCTGCCGAGCGCCTCTGACAGGGCGCTGTAGTGGGCGGATTGTCGCGTGAAATGAACAAAGCGGAAAGGCGAAGCTGCGTTTGGCTTGGGTTGTTGCAGCGTTGGGTGAAAAACCGCGAAGCGTTTTCCACCAGCGTTCCCCGTCGGTGGAAAAGCCTTCGGCGTTTTCCACCCTACGCCAGAAAACACAAAGCCCGCCTTTAGGCGGGCTTTAAGAGCCATGCAAGGCAAAAACAGCACGTAGGGTGGATGTCGCTTTTTACATCCACCGGACGCGCTAGGTGGATCGATGGATCGTACGTTGCTGCGGGTGACGCGGGATTTTGGCGTAGGGTGGAGGTCGCTTTTAACATCAACCGGCCTCTGATTGGGGGATCGGTGAAGCGCTGTCGACCCTACATTACTGCGGCTGGCGCAGGGTTTTGGCGAAGGGTGGATGTCGCATGTTACATCCACCAGTCTGAGACGGTAGGGGCGGCGCAGCGTGGTCAATCCTGCGGCAGGTTCCACAGTCGGGATCCTGACCTTCTCCGGATGTGTC
>DNMQ01000276.1 GCA_003488145.1 Pseudomonas sp. | reverse complement strand
GAGCAGGGAGGAGATGGATCAGCTCGGCTGGGATTCCTGCGACATCATCATCATCACCGGTGATGCCTACGTCGATCATCCGTCCTTTGGCATGGCGATCATCGGCCGACTGCTCGAAGCGCAGGGGTTTCGCGTCGGCATCATCAGCCAGCCCGACTGGCAGAGCAAAGACGACTTCATGAAGCTCGGCGAGCCGAATCTGTTCTTCGGTGTCGCCGCCGGCAACATGGACTCGATGATCAATCGCTACACGGCCGACCGCAAGGTGCGCTCCGACGACGCCTACACGGCGGGCGGCCTGGCAGGCAAGCGGCCCGATCGCGCCAGCCTGGTCTACAGCCAGCGCTGCAAGGAGGCCTACAAGCACGTTCCGGTGGTGCTTGGCGGCATCGAGGCCTCGCTGCGGCGCATCGCCCATTACGACTACTGGTCGGACAAGGTGCGTCGCTCGATCCTGATGGATGCCACGGCGGATGTGCTGCTCTACGGCAACGCCGAGCGCGCTATCGTCGAGGTGGCGCAGCGCCTGGCCCGCGGCGAACCGATCGAAGCGATCATCGACGTGCGCGGCACCGCGTTCATCCGCAAGGACACGCCCGAGGGCTGGTTCGAGATCGACTCCACCCGCATCGACCGTCCGGGCAAGATCGACAAGATCATCAATCCCTACGTCAATACGCAGGACCTGTCCGCCTGCGCCATCGAGAAGGACAAGGGTCCGCAGGACGACCCGAACGAAGCCCGCCCGGTCGAGCTGCTGCCGCACCCGAAACTCCAGCGTGATCGCACGGTGATCCGCCTGCCGTCGTTCGAGAAGGTGCGCAACGACCCGGCGCTGTATGCCCACGCCAACCGCGTGCTGCACCTGGAGACCAACCCCGGTAACGCCCGTGCGCTGGTCCAGCGTCACGATGATCGTGAGTTGTGGCTCAACCCGCCGCCGATTCCGCTGACCACCGAGGAAATGGATTACGTGTTCGCCGCGCCCTATGCGCGGGTGCCGCATCCAGCCTATGCCGGGGCGAAGATCCCGGCCTACGAGATGATTCGCTTCTCGGTGAACATCATGCGTGGCTGCTTCGGTGGCTGCACCTTCTGCTCGATCACCGAGCACGAGGGCCGCATCATCCAGAGCCGTTCCCACGAGTCGATCCTGCATGAGATCGAGGAGATGAAGAACGTACCGGGCTTCACCGGCGTGGTCTCCGATCTCGGCGGGCCGACTGCCAACATGTATCGCCTGGCCTGCAAGAGCCACGAAATCGAGAAGCACTGCCGCAAGCCGTCCTGCGTGTTCCCCGGCATCTGCGAGAACCTCAATACCGATCACAGCTCGCTGATCGAGCTGTACCGCAAGGCACGTGCACTGCCGGGTGTGAAAAAGATTCTGATCGCCTCCGGCCTGCGCTACGACCTCGCCGTGGAGTCGCCGGAGTACGTCAAGGAGCTGGTCACCCACCACGTCGGCGGCTACCTGAAGATCGCGCCGGAGCACACCGAGCGTGGTCCGCTGGACAAGATGATGAAGCCGGGCATCGGCAGCTACGATCGCTTCAAGCGGATGTTCGAGAAGTACTCGAAAGAGGCGGGCAAGGAGCAGTACCTGATCCCGTACTTCATCGCCGCGCACCCGGGCACCACCGACGAGGACATGATGAACCTCGCCCTGTGGCTCAAGGCCAACGGTTTCCGCGCCGACCAGGTGCAGGCGTTCTATCCGTCGCCGATGGCGTCGGCCACCGCCATGTACCACACCGGCAAGAACCCGCTGCGCAAGGTGACCTACAAGAGCGAAGGCGTCACCGTGGTCAAGAGCGAGGAGCAGCGGCGCCTGCACAAGGCCTTCCTGCGCTATCACGATCCCAAGGGCTGGCCGCTGCTGCGTGAGGCGCTGATTCGTATGGGCCGCGCCGACCTGATCGGCAATGGCAAGCACCAGCTGATCCCGGCGCACCAGCCGGCCACCGAGGGCTACCAGAGCGCGCGGCGCAAAAACTCGACGCCAGTCGGCAGCAAGAAGGCCGGGCAGGGCGGCAAGATCCTCACCCAGCACAACGGCCTGCCGCCACGCAGCCATGACGGCAACGCCTGGGACAAGCGCGAGCAGGCCAAGGCCGCGGCCGAGGCCCGGCGCAAGGCGGAAAAGAGCGGCAAGCCGGCTGGCAAGGGTGGTAAGCCGCAGCGTCCGGTCGCACCACGCTAGCGGTAGGGAGGCTTGCCGGCATAAGGAAACGGAGCGCCAGGCTCCGTTTCCTTTTTCAGAATCTGAACGCCTGGGTCGCGCGATCCAGTTCGCTGCCCAGCTGCAGCATCTGCGCACTTTGCTCACGTCCCCGGCTGATGTGATTCAGGTTGGCGTCGCCGAGCTGGTGGATACGCTCACTGTGTCCGCGAATCTCGCCCACCGCTTCGCCCTGCTGGGCGGTCGCCTGGGCGATCTGTTCGGCCATGTGGCTGATGGTGGCGATGGTCGAGACGATCTCGTCCAGTGCCTGATCGGCACTTTCGGCGAGGTTCGCCGTGCTTTGCGCATGCTCGACCTGGCTGCGCATCGCCTCGACCGACTGCCGTGCCGCCAGTTGCAGGCGACCGATCAGCTGCTGGATCTCCTCGGTCGCACCGCTGGTGCGCTGCGCCAGTGAACGCACTTCGTCGGCCACCACGGCGAACCCGCGTCCATGCCCGCCGGCGCGGGCCGCCTCGATGGCGGCATTCAGCGCGAGCAGATTGGTTTGCTCGGCGATGGAGCGGATCACCGTCAGCACGTTGCCGATGGTGGTGGTTTCGTCGGCCAGGCGTTCGATCGCCGCCGCGTTGTCCTGCACCTCGCTGACCAGCCCATGCAGGCCGGTCAGGCTCTGGCCGATCACCTGCTGACCCTGATGCACGGCGCGCGCCGCAGCGCGGCTCGCCTCGGCGGCTTCTCCGGCACCGTCGGCGACCTGCTGGATGGTGGCCTCCAGTTCGCTCAGCGAATCGCGTATCTGTGCGGTACCGCCGGTCTGGCGCTGGGCGCCTTCGTGCAGGTCGCTGCTCATTTCGTCGAGGCTTCGACTGCTGGCAGCGACCTGGGTCGCCTGCTGGCGCAAGGTTCCGACCAGGCCAAGCAGGTAGCTGCGCAGGCGATTGAGCGAGCTTTCGATATCGGCGATCTCGCGGATCTTCGACTCGATCCGTGCATCGCTGGCGAAGTCTCCCTCGGCCCATTCCGAAAGTGCCGGCACCAGCTGACCGAGAGCTCGGGTCAGCTGGCGTTGCAGGCGATCGATGGCCAGGGCAATCAGCAGGATCAGCAGGATGATGCCGCCCTGCAGCATGCGCACCTCGGCCTGGATACGGCCATGCTCGGCGCGTACCGCTGGCTCCAGCTCGGCCAGGGCCTGTTGTACGGCATCGATCTTGCCGGCGCTGCTCTGCAGAAGCTCGCTGCGCTGGCGGATCAGCTGCCGGGTACGCTGCAGCTCGGCCGGGTAGCGCTTGATCAGGCTGGTCAGCTCGCGCTTGAGCGCAACGCCCTGGTCTTCACTGGTCTGCTTCGCGGCATCGCCGAGGTCGAGCAGGGCGGCGAAATTGCTCGCGGCCGACTGCTCGGCTGCGAGCACGCCGAGTAACGGCAGTGCCTCGAGCTTTGCGGCGTCCTGTTCGAGGTTATGCAGGGTCTGCTCCACTTCGCTGGCCAGCTCATCCCGGCCGGATGCGACCAGCTTTCCCCTTGCGTGGCTGAGCCGCAGCAGCTGTTGCCCGGCCGAGAAAAGAGGCCGTTGATAGTGTCGCGCGCTCGGATGATCGGCTCCCGCCTGGTAGTCGTCGAGCTGCGACAGCGCTCCGGCCATTTCGCGCTCTGCCTGCAGCAGCAAGCCCTGCGGATCGCCGGCGAGCTTGCCGGCCGCGAGCAGGTCGGTGGCGGTGAAGCGGACCAGCTCTTCCAGGCTCGGGCGTAGCGTTTCCGCCAGACCATCCGGAAGTTCGATTACGTCGCGCTGGAGATCGGTGAGCGCCTGCTGCGCCTGGCTATGACGCAGTGCGTCACCGCTGGCGAGATAGCCCTGAATGTTTTCCGCTGCCTGATGCTGGAACTGTTGAGACAGCCCCAGGTAACGCTCCATGAGCAGGTAGGGGCGCTCCATGGCACGCTCGGACCACCAGAGCGTGGAACCCAGGGCAAGGCAGACTGCAATGAGTAGCAGGGTGTTGAGAGTGGTGAGCGACTTCAGGCGCATCCTCGCCTCGCAGAACGGATCAGGAGGCTTGCAAGGTATGGCAGTTTGATGTCATTGGCGTTACAGCGAGCGCCGGCCTAGCTGGTCGCCGCCTCGGCGAGGCGCTGTCTGGCGTGGCGATTAGGAGGAGTCGTCGTGTCAGTAGCGTTCGACGCGATTGCGGCCCCCATGCTTGGCGCGATACAGCGCTTCGTCGGCCTGCTGGGTGAGCGTCTTGACCTCGGCATCGCCGGCCAGCTCGGTGATACCGCAGCTGAAGGTGCAGCTGAGGTCGTGGGGCTGGGCTGGAAAGCGAATCTCCGCGAAGCGCTGGCGAATCTCGTCGAGTACCTTGCAGGCGGCGTCCGCCGGCGTGTCCGGCAGTACCACGGCGAACTCTTCGCCACCGTAGCGGCCGATGTGATCGGTCTTGCGCAAACGCTGCTTCAGGAACAGCGCGAGGCTCTTGATCACCCGGTCGCCCATGGGATGGCCAAAGGTGTCGTTGACCTGCTTGAAGTGGTCGATATCCAGCATGGCGAAGCTCAGCGGGCTGTTGTCGCGCCGCGCACGGAAGCGAGCATCCTCGAGCAGTTGCAGGCTGTGGGTATGGTTGTAGAGCCCGGTCAGGCTGTCGCGGACGATGCGTGCCTTCAGGCTTCTGGCGCGGGTCGCGCGGGTACGCACGGTGGCGATCAAGTGACTTGGCTTGATCGGCTTGGTGAGGAAGTCGTCGCCGCCTTCGCCCATGGCGTCGAGCTGCTTGTCCAGATCGTCCTCGGCCGAGAGGTAGATGATCGGCACGCTGACATAGCGCTCGTGTTGACGAATCACCTTGGCCAGTTCGGTGCCCTGGCACTCGGGCATGTACATGTCGAGGATGATCAGGTCCGGTTGAAACTCGGCCAGGGCGCCGATGGCCTGAATCGGCTCGATCAGCGTCTGGGTGACGATGCCGGCGTTGTTCAGCACTCGCTCGGTGTGGGTAGCCTGGGCACGGGAGTCGTCGATGATCAGTACGCGGATCGGTTCGTAGTGCGCCGTGCGGGTGAATATTTCGATCTTCTCCAGCAGGCTGCTGGCGTCGAGGGTGCCGGTAAAGAACTCCAGGCCACCGGCGCGCACCGCAGCAAGGCGCGTTGGCGTATCGGTTTCCAGGTGGCTGAAGAACAGCATCGGCAGCTTCGATTCCAGTCCCTGTTGGACCTGCTCGGCGAGGCGCAGCCCTTCGCTCGGACCGTTGAAATCCACTTCCATGACGATCGCGGCCGGATGTCGGCGATGCATCGCGGTACGGAAGGCTGCGACACTGCTGAACGCCTGCGCGGACATGCTGAAGAAGTCCAGCTGGCGCACCAAGTGTTCGGCGCGCTGCTGATCCTGCAGAGCGATGTACACCGGTTTGCTCAGCGGCGGCAGAAACGACTGATTATGCGGATCGCTGTGGCGCAACCCGGTACGCGCCAGACGGTAGATTAGCTGGCTGAGGGTGGAGATGGTGCTGCTGGAGAGACGGCCGCGGTTGTCCCGGATGTCGCTCAGGCAATCTTCGATGCTCAGGGCAAGCTCGCTGTGCTCGGTCTGCTCGAAGCGGTCGGCGAACCGCCGCAGCCGCGTCGTCGCTTCGGTCAGGGCAGCGTGGTACTCCTCGTTCCATTCGCTGCGTTGCAGTTGCTGCCAAACTTCCAGCACTTCGCGTGCCTGGTGAATGACCCGCTGGGCGAAATGCTGCTTGAGTTCTTCCTGATCCGACATCGCGATTCTTCCCGGTGCACAGGGTGCGCTGCCCTGGCTTTATGGTGGCGGCATGCTATCACTGCGGCGGTGCTTTGGAAGTCCACTGTGCGGTAGTGGTTCTCAATTTGGCGCTGAGTGAGCAGGGGCCGTGCGTTATAGTAAAGGCATGTCAGCGCAACGTCTCCGACGTCGTGCGGTCGAACCCCAGAACTCGCGAGAAGGACACATTGCCCATGTTGGACTGGAAGAATCGCTTCGCTCGTCTCGGCCGCTCGAGTGGCCCTTCCGGCGGGGCCGGACGGCGGGAGGGTAATCCGCTTCTGCTGGTTCTTGCCGTCCTGCTGGGCGTGTACCTGCTGGTTACCTTGGTGCTCGGCTGGTACTGGAGCCGCGAACCCGATCTGTTTCCCGTACAGCAGAGTGCCCGCCAGGCGGCCGAGGCCTCGCAGCGGCAGTTGGTCAGCGGCTATACCACCGTGGAAACGCTCAAGCGTGTTGCCAGTACCTTGCTGGATAAGCCGGGTGGCTACCTGAGCAACGATATCGCGCCGCCGGGTCTGTGGTTGGACAACATGCCGAGCTGGGAATATGGCGTGCTTGTGCAGGTGCGAGATCTCGCTCGTGCGCTGCGCAAGGACTTCGCCCGCTCGCAGTCGCAGTCGACCGAGGACACCGATCTGGCCAAGGCCGAGCCGCTGTTCAACTTCGACAATCGCAGCTGGGCATTGCCGGCCTCCGAGTCCGAGTACCGCAACGCCATTCGCGGCCTGGATCGCTACCTGGCTCGGCTCAGCGATCCACAGCCCAAGGCGCTGTTCTACACGCGTGCTGACAACCTTAACAACTGGCTGGGCGATGCCGCCACACGACTCGGCTCGCTGTCCCAGCGCCTCTCTGCCAGCGTTGGCCGGGTGCGGCTGGATGCCGATGTTGCGCCCGAACAGGAGCGTGCGGGCGTCGTGCCGCAGGTCAAGGAGGAGGTCGTTGAAACGCCGTGGTTGCAGATCGACAACGTCTTCTTCGAGGCGCGCGGTCAGGCGTGGGCCTTGTCACATCTGCTGCGCGCGATCGAGGTTGATTTCGCCGACGTGCTGGCGAAGAAGAACGCCACCATCAGCGTGCGGCAGATCATCCGCGAGCTTGAGGCCGCTCAGGAGCCGCTGTGGAGTCCGATGGTGCTCAATGGCAGCGGCTACGGCGTGCTGGCCAATCACTCGCTGGTGATGGCCAACTACATCTCCCG
>DNMQ01000272.1 GCA_003488145.1 Pseudomonas sp. | reverse complement strand
CCCAGCGAAAAGATGCTGGATGCCAGCTTCCCGCTGGGCGACGACGAGGCCGTGACCATCACCTACGACCGCGAACAGGCCCTGGCCCGCGAAGACATGCAGTTCCTCACCTGGGAACACCCCATGGTGCAGGGTGGCATGGACCTGGTGCTGTCCGGATCCATGGGCAATACCGCGGTCGCGCTGATCAAGAACAAGGCGCTCAAGCCGGGTACCGTGCTGCTGGAGCTGCTGTTCGTCAGTGAAGTGGTGGCGCCGCGCGCGCTGCAACTGAGCCGCTTCCTGCCGCCGTTGGCGCTGCGCTGCCTGCTCGACGGCAACGGCAATGACCTGGCCTCGAAGGTGGCCTTCGATACGCTCAACGATCAGCTGGAAAGCGTGCCGCGGGCCAGCGCCAACAAATTCGTTCAGGCCCAGCGCGACGTGCTGGCCACCCAGATCGCCGCCGCCGAAGCCAAGATCGCGCCGCGCCACAGCGAGCGCGTTGCCGAAGCACAACGCAAGCTCAAGGCCGGCCTGGAGGAGGAGCTGGCGCGACTGATAGCCCTGCAGGCAATCAACCCGAGCGTGCGCGACAGCGAGATCGAAGCCCTGCGTCAGCAGCGCGAAGACGGCCTGGCAGCACTGGAAAAGGCGGCCTTGCGATTGGAGGCAATACGGGTGCTGGTCGCCGGCTGAGCCGGCAGCGCTTTGCCCGTGTGTCCTGAAGGCGGTGCCCAAACCATCCGTTCAGGTCAACGCACCAGCGGTTGGACCACCTCGTTCCCGACCTGAACGAGGCGGTCCGCGCTTCCCCGGGAACGCCCCCGTCGAGGCGTGCTCCTATTATTCCGATTCCTTACGTGCGATACGCCAGTACGCCCCGACCCGCTCCGCTAGCGCCTTTGGCGGTTCGGCATACAAGCGGCGGCCCAGGCGCAGCGCGCGCTGTTGCAATTGCGCCCGTCGCTGTTCGATACAGCGCTGCACCGCTTCACGGGTATCCGGTGTACCGAACAGCTCGGGCTCGCCCTGCATCAGCTCAGTCATCACCGCCAGGTCATGGTCGTCACCCAGCGCGTCGGCGACCTGCTTGAGCTGTTCCGCGCGAGTTTCCAGCGCATCCGGCCAGCACGGAGACAGCAGCTGGCAGTGATACCAGTGGTCCTTCACCCGCTTGCGCCATTCGTGAAGCAACTCATCCGAGTCCGCCTTTTGCGCACGTGCGAGATCCCGCACACCGTCGGCATAGGTTCGCCGAAAGCCCGCGGCGAGCAAGCCGAAGCCTTTGCCCGGCAATTTCCAGTGCTGCACGTCGCGAGTCAGTGCGCGCAGGTCACCCAGCACCTGCGTCACTTCCACGTCGAAGCCGGTATGCACCTCACCATCCGGCGCGGCGCGCTGCTGCAAGCGCAGGCGGATCTGGCGGAACGCATCGCTGACGAACAGTGGCTGATCGGTGCGCGCCAGGGCGTCCCAGCTTTCCAGCATCGCGGCGGCATCGCGTGACTCGGCCAGGCGTCGTCCGGCATCGCGCAGCCGACGATTGTCGACGCTGAAACGCGCACCGAGCGGTTCACGCACCAGCCGCAGCAGCGCGCGCAATTCCTTGAAGCGCTTGCGCGCCTGGTGCACGCCCTCGGCCCGCTCGGACGGCTCGACACAGAGCGCCTGGATCGCCTTGTTGATGCGCCCCAGCGCGGCCTTGCGCACCTCTTTGGCAGCGTTGCGCGCTGGGCGTATTCGATAGGCCATTTGCGTTATCCCTCAATGACACGCTCCGCTGGAGCATTCGTATTGAGACCCGCACGCCACGCCGGGTGTTATCCCGGCAGTGTGAAGATTTGTGTCAGCAACGCCGGGATTTCATTTCAACCGTAGCGCTTGCGCGCCTCGATGGCCAATCCGCTGCCGATGCTGCCGAAGCGATTGCCTTCGACATGCCGTGCACGGGGCAGCAGCCCGGCAACGCTGTCGCGCAGTGCAGGAATGGCGCTCGATCCACCGGTGAAGAACACCGTATCGACCTCATCATGGCGCACGCCGGCATCCGCCAGCAGCTGATTGATGCTGCCACCGATACGGTCAAGCAGTGCGGCGATGGCGCCTTCGAAGCCCTGGCGGGTCAGCTCGACCTGCAGTTGCGGCTCGATACGCTGGAAGTCGATGGCGAACTGCTCCGCCTCGGTCAGCTCGATCTTGCCCTGCTCCACCTGCATCGCCAGCCAGTGCCCGGCGCGCTGCTCGATCAGGCGGAACAGCCGGTCGATACCGGTGGGGTCGACGATGTCGTAGCGCATGCTCTGCAACGCCCGTAGCGAGGCTGGCGCGTAAACGGCGTTGATGGTGTGCCAGGTGGCTAGGTTGAGGTGGGTGCTGGTGGGCATCGGTGCATCGCTCTTCATCCGGCTGCCATAGCCGAACAACGGCATCACCCCGCTCAGGCTGAGCTGCTTGTCGAAGTCGGTACCGCCGATGTGCACACCGCCGGTGGCGAGAATATCAGCCTGTCGATCATCGACGTCCCGACGCTCGGGCGACAGCCGCACCAGCGAGAAGTCGGAGGTACCACCGCCGATATCGACGATCAGCACGCGCTCTTCGCGCTGGATACGCGACTCGTAATCGAAGGCCGCAGCGATCGGCTCGTACTGGAAGGACACTTCCTTGAAGCCGATCTTGCGGGCGGCAGCGGCGAGGGTGTCCGATGCCTCGCGGTCGGCCTGCGGGTCGTCATCGACGAAAAACACCGGCCGCCCCAGCACGACTTCCTCGAATGGCCGGCCGGCAGCCGTTTCGGCGCGCTGCTTGAGGGTGCCGAGGAACAGGCCGAGGATTTCCTTGAACGGCATGGTGCTGCCGAGCACGGTGGTTTCGCTTTTCAGCAGCTTGGAGCCGAGCAGGCTCTTGAGCGAACGCATCAAGCGACCTTCATAGCCCTCCAGATATTCGCTCAGCGCCTGCCGACCGTAGACCGGCCGGCGCTCTTCGAGATTGAAGAACACCACCGACGGCAAGGTCGGTTGCTCGCCCTCGAGCGCGATCAGCGGGTCCACGTCCGGGCGCCACCAACCAACCGTGGAGTTGGAAGTACCGAAGTCGATGCCGCAGGCGCGGGCGGATGAGGCGTTGAGCATGGCGTGTTCCACGGGTACTGAAAAAACGGCCGCGCAGTGTAAAGGAGGCGGCCCGCCGATGCAGGCCTATCGTCGGTTAGCCCCTCGATGGCTTTCTCCAGACAAAAAAATGCCCGGCCATCGCTGGTCCGGGCACAAACCCCATAACGCAAACGTATCAGGCAGGCACCGCCTCCGCGCCGGGCGCATCGGCCGTCATCCCGGCAGTCATGCGCTTGGCATCGGCGCAGAAGGTCCGCGAT
Source organism: Pseudomonas sp. (assembly GCA_003488145.1). Classification (GTDB taxonomy): domain Bacteria; phylum Pseudomonadota; class Gammaproteobacteria; order Pseudomonadales; family Pseudomonadaceae; genus Stutzerimonas. The sequence goes on along the minus strand of DNMQ01000272.1, from coordinate 472 downwards.
GCCTGGAACAGGAACAGCATGGTCAGCAGCAGCGACGCCGGTATCAGATACATCGCCCCGTGCAGACCCTCGGCACGGAAGGCCTCGGCCATCTCGCTGGCGCCCGCTGCCAGCATCGCCCCTTCGGCGAAGTGGTCCGAGAGCAGCCCCACCACTACTGTCCCCATGCCGCCGCCCAGCAGGTACAGGCCGGCGAAGAACAGCGCCATGGCCGTGGCCCGCAGGCGCGGTTCGACCACGTCCTGAATTGCCGTGTAGACGCAGGTATAGAAGTTATAGGAGAACAGCCAGCCAATGCTGAACACCGCGACGAACATGCCGACCTCGATGCGGCCGGCCAGCAGCGCATAGCCGGTCGCGATGGTCGCGATCAACATGCTCACAGCGGCGAAGATCAGGCGACCACGGGCGTAGCGCTGGTGGATACGGTCAGCGACCCAGCCGCCCAGGGTCAACCCGAACAAGCCGGTCA
>DNMQ01000167.1 GCA_003488145.1 Pseudomonas sp. | reverse complement strand
CATCTGTTGTTTCTGCATCTACTGGGCGCCAGTGTCTGGGTTGGCGGGCATCTGGTACTGCTGTTCAGTGTGCTGCCGGGTGCCCTGCGTCGCCGCGATGTGCAACCGGTACGCCAGTTCGAACAACTCTACGAGCGCGTCGGGATACCTGCGCTGCTGGTGCAGATCGTCAGCGGGCTCTGGCTGGCCAGCCTCTGGCTGCCCCATGGGCAATGGTTCGATTCGTCGCCCATGGCGCATCTGGTGCAAGCCAAGCTGGTGCTGCTCGGATTTACCGCGCTGCTCGGCGTGCATGCGCGGCTGGCATTGATTCCCAAGCTGGATGCGCAGCGCCTGCCGCAACTGGGGCTACACATCGTGCTGATCACCTTGACTGCGGTTGCCTTCGTCTGGGTCGGCTCCGGGTTCCGCGTCGGTGGATTGTTCTAGCGGGCCAGACAGCAAGAAGCCCGCACATGGCGGGCTTCCCTTCACGGGTAGGCGCTATCAGCCGCAGCAACCGCCGCAGCAGCTGCCCGAGGCGCGCTTGATGTCGCGGGCGATGTCGTCCTTCATCGCCACGCGCTCCTGCTTGAGGGCATTGAGCGCGCTGTCGTCTAGAGTTTCGACACCGTCTTCGACGCGGCAGATGCGCTTGTCCAGCGCTTCGTATTCGTCCGCCTTGCGGGCGAAGGCCGGATCTTCCTGACGCAGTTTCTGCAACTGCTCGCGTTTCTCAGGGAAATCCTTGATCAGTGGGTGATGTTCGACGTGCATGGAAACCGCTCCGGTTTGTCAGGAAGGCGTCCACCTTAGTCTCCCTCCTGCGAGAACCGGTTGACGGCGATCAAGCGAACCTCATTCGCAATAACCGGTCGATGAAAGGCGTTCTGTCGTGGCCTGCGCCGGCAAGCCCGCCTATGCTCTACCACTGCGCTCACCGCCATGTCCTCGGGGGGTATGGCGGGCGGCCCGGTCATCCACTAAAGGAAATCTGCGTATGAGTCTGATCAACGAATTCAAGGCGTTTGCCGTGCGGGGAAATGTCGTCGACATGGCGGTGGGTATCGTCATCGGCGCTGCGTTCGGCAAGATTGTGTCGTCGTTCGTCGACGGGGTGATCATGCCGCCGCTGGGGCTGCTGATCGGTGGGGTGGACTTCTCGGATTTGGCCATAGTGCTCAAGGAAGCCGTCGGCGAGGCCCCAGCGGTGGTGCTGCGGTACGGTGCATTCATTCAGACCGTGGTGGATTTCGTAATCATCGCCTTCGCCATCTTCATGGCGATCAAGGCGATCAACCATCTCAAGCGCAAGGAAGCCGAGGCGCCATCCGCACCGCCTGCGCCCTCGAAGGAAGAGTTGTTGCTGACCGAGATACGCGACCTGCTCAAGGAGCAGAAGGGAAGCTGAAACGGGGGCAGTTACCCGGCGGCTGGCGCCGGGTAACGGGGAGCGATCACTCGGGCTTCGGAGTGTTCGCGGTGCTGGCGGGAAGTACCGGATAGGCGACTTGCGGCTGCTCGCCGGTCACGCTGTGCAGGAACGCGGTAATCGCGCTGACTTCGTCCTTGTCCAGTTTACGGCCCAGTTGGCTGTCACCCATGATGGCAACGGCCTGTTCGAGCTCCCAGACCTCACCGCTGTGGAAGTACGGCGGGGTCAGCGCGACATTGCGCAGCGGCGCGGCACGGAAGACGTACTCGTCGCTAGCGGTATTGGTCACCGCGAAGCGACCCTTGTCGCCGGTCGGCAGCACTTCGGCTCCGGGCTTCTTGATCACGCCGAAGGGGAAGTAACCCTGGCCACCAAGGTTGACGCCGTTGTGGCAGGAAGAGCAGCCGGCGTCCATGAACAGGGCGAGACCCTGTTTCTGCTTGTCGTCCAGCGCCCCGTCCTCACCCTTGAGGAAGCGGTCGAACGGCGAGTTCGGCGTGGTCAGGCTGACTTCGAAGGCTTCCAGGGCGTAGGCCATGTTGTCGAAACTGACCGGCTCCTTGTCGTTGGGGAAGGCCTTCTTGAACTCGGCGGCGTACTCCGGAATGCTCTGCAGCGTCGAGACGACACGCTCGGGCGTACTGTTCATTTCCACGCTTGCCTGGACCGGGCCCTTGGCCTGTTCCTGCAGATCCTTGGCGCGTCCGTCCCAGAACTGCGCGGCGTTGAATACGGCGTTCAGCACGGTGGGCGAGTTGCGCGGGCCCTTCTGCCAGCCGTGACCGATCGAGGTTGGCACGTTGTCGCTGCCGCCGATGCTCAGGTTGTGGCAGGTGTTGCAGCTGATGACGTGACTGCTGGACAGACGCGGATCGAACCAGAGTTTGTGACCGAGCATTGCCTGATCTTCGCTGACCTTCTGACCGCGGACCTCGGTGACCTTGTCGGGAATCGGTTTGAACATCGCGTTGGCGCGCTCACGCAGCTCATCAGCGTTCGCTGCGCTGGTCATTAGTAGGCTGCTAAGCAATAGCGGAATAGAAGGGTGCATCACGGAAGCTCCTTTTGTGTTGGCTGGCTCTAGGAGGCGCCTTTTCGTCAAGCGACCGCTTGACCTGCATCAAGGCGGTCGGGCGTAGTGGGCGCGACGAAATGTTTCTGCTTGTGTCGATTCGCAGCCGGCTCGCGATTTCCATCCATGTGGCTCGGCTATGCAGCGTCGTTGCGAGGCTGGGTTAGCCGGGTATCAGCCTTGCGGCGCGACCGGCGCAGCGCCAGAATGACGGCATCAATCGTGGCCAACGAGCCACCCCAGCAAGGATTCCCGATGCCTGAAACTGTCGCTGCCGGCCTGCGCCTGGCACCCGATGCGCTGACCCGTCCCTTCGAGCCCAGCCAATTCAACTTCAACGACACCTCTGAACTGGAGCCGTTTCTCGGTGTGCTCGGCCAGGAGCGCGCGGTCGAGGCGCTGCAGTTCGGCGTGGCCATGCCGCGTCCGGGATACAACGTCTACGTGATGGGAGAGCCGGGCACCGGACGCTTCTCGTTCGTGCGGCGCTACCTCAAGGCCGAAGGCAAGCGTCTGGATACGCCGTCGGACTGGGTTTACGTGAACAACTTCGACGAGCCTCGCGAGCCGCGTGTGCTGGAGTTGCCTCACGGCGGCGCAACGGCGTTCATCGCCGATATCAATCAGTTGATCGACAACCTGCTGGCGACCTTTCCGGCGGTATTCGAGCATCCGAGTTTCCAGCAGAAGAAGAGCGCCATCGACCGCGGCTTCAATCAGCGTTACGACAAGGCGCTGGATGTGATCGAGAAGCTCGCTCTGGAAAAGGAGATCGCTCTCTATCGCGACAGCACCAATATCGCCTTCACGCCCATGAAGGAAGGCAAGGCGCTGGACGAAACCGAGTTCGCCCAGCTGCCCGAAGCCGAGCGCGAGCGTTATCACGATGACATTTCCGCGCTGGAAGTGCATCTGAACGAGGAACTCGCCAGCTTGCCGCAGTGGAAGCGCGAGTCGACCAACCAGCTGCGCCAGCTCAATGACGAGACCATCAGCCAGGCACTGCAGCCGCTGCTGGCACCGTTGTCGGAGAAGTATGCGGAGAACGCCGGTATCGAAGCGTACCTGCAGGCCGTGCAGGTCAATCTGCTGAAGACCGTGGTCGAGCAGCTGGTGGACGAAAACCGTCCGGAGGCGCAGAACCGTGTATTGCTGGAAGAGCAATACAGCCCGAGCCTAGTGGTCGGTCACCCGGTCGATGGTGGCGCGCCGGTGGTGTTCGAGCCGCACCCGACCTACGACAATCTGTTCGGTCGCATCGAGTACAACACCGATCAGGGCGCGCTCTACACCAGCTATCGCCAGTTGCGTCCAGGTGCGCTGCACCGCGCCAACGGCGGCTTCCTGATGCTGGAGGCGGAAAAGCTGCTCAGCGAGCCCTTCGTCTGGGAAGCGCTCAAGCGCGCCCTGCAGTCGCGCAAGCTGAAGATGGAATCGCCACTCGCCGAGCTCGGCCGCCTGGCCACCGTGACGCTGACGCCGCAGGTCATTCCGCTGCACGTGAAGGTCATCATCATCGGTTCGCGCCAGCTCTATTACACGCTGCAGGATCTGGATCCGGACTTCCAGGAGATGTTCCGNNGATTTCGACGAGGACATCCCGCTGGCCGAGGACAGCCTCGAACAGTTCGCCCAACTGATGAAGACCCGTACCTCGGAAGAGGGCATGGCACCGCTTACTGCCGCGGCCGTCGCCCGTCTGGCGACCTACAGTGCACGCCTGGCCGAGCATCAGGGGCGGCTGTCGGCGCGTATCGGCGATCTGTTCCAGCTGGTCAGCGAGGCCGATTTCATCCGCCAGCTGGCCAAGGATGAGGTGACCGATGTCGGCCATATCGAGCGTGCACTGAAGGCCAAGGCCACGCGTACCGGTCGCGTCTCGGCGAGGATTCTCGAAGACATCCTGGCCGGAGTGATTCTGATCGACAGCGAAGGTGCGGCGATCGGCAAGTGCAACGGGCTGACCGTACTGGAAGTCGGCGACTCGGCATTCGGCATGCCGGCGCGCATCTCTGCCACCGTCTATCCCGGTGGTTCGGGGATCGTCGACATCGAGCGCGAGGTCAACCTCGGTCAGCCGATTCACTCCAAGGGCGTGATGATCCTCACCGGCTACCTCGGCAGCCGCTACGCCCAAGAGTTTCCGCTGGAAATCTCGGCAAGCATCGCGCTCGAGCAGTCCTACGGCTACGTCGACGGTGACAGTGCCTCGCTGGGTGAGTGCTGCGCGCTGATCTCGGCGCTCTCACGCACGCCGCTCAAGCAATGCTTCGCCATCACCGGCTCGATCAACCAGTTCGGCGAAGTGCAGGCGGTCGGCGGGGTCAACGAGAAGATCGAGGGCTTTTTCCGCCTGTGCGAGGCACGCGGGTTGACCGGCGAGCAGGGGGTGATCATTCCCTTCGCCAATGTCACCACGCTGATGCTCGACGAGCGTGTGCTGGAGGCCGTACGCCAGCAGCAGTTCCACGTCTATGCTGTCAGGCAGGTGGACGAAGCGTTGTCGCTGCTGGTCGGTGAAGATGTGGGTGCAACCAACGAGCAGGGCCATTTCCCCAAGGGCAGCGTGAACGCCCGGGTGGTCGAGCGGTTGCGCGACATTGCCGAGATCGAGCTTGAGGAAGAAGGCAAGAGCGAGCCGGCACAAGCGGAGCAAGGCGCGTCCGAGTCCGAGGGGAGCAAGTAACGCTCGCCATTGTGCGGTTTTTGAACGGAACGATAGCGCGCGCGGCGGGTCTGCAGTGGAGGAGGGCATCCACCCTCCATCCACAGGATTATCCACAGCTTCAGGGGATAAACAGGCTCTCGCGCTACATCCGCACAGGATGTTCCCGCGTCGGCCCGACGCGAGGACTGCCGTCATGCCACACAATCTTTGTCTGAACCGCCAGTGCCTGGGCCTGGTTACCCGAATCGAATGCGTCATACGCCCGCTTGCCGGCGGCAATGGGCTGTGGACATTGCTCTGTGCGGCTGGACTGGCAGACGGGCAGCCCACGGCAATCAAGGTCCAGGGCCCATTCCATGGGCCTGCGATGGCCGAATCGGTCCTGGCGGCGATCGCCGACAACCTGATGGGGCAGGGCTACTGCGAATCCGATGACCCGTCCATCTGGCAGTTGCACATGCAGGC
>DNMQ01000488.1 GCA_003488145.1 Pseudomonas sp. | reverse complement strand
GCCAAGCGCAAGTTCATCATTGCCGACACCCCTGGCCATGAGCAGTACACGCGCAACATGGCGACCGGCGCTTCCACCTGCGACCTCGCGATCATCCTGGTCGACGCGCGCTACGGGGTGCAGACCCAGACCAAGCGCCACAGCTTCATCACCTCGTTGCTGGGCATCAAGCATATCGTCGTCGCCATCAACAAGATGGACCTGATGAACTTCGGTCAGGATGTGTTCGAGAAGATCAAGGCCGACTACCTCGCATTCGCCGATCGCATCGAGCTGAAGCCTTCTTCGCTGCACTTTGTGCCGATGTCGGCGCTGAAGGGCGACAACGTAGTCAATCGCAGCGAGCGCGCACCCTGGTACCAGGGGCAGTCGCTGATGGAGATTCTCGAGAGTGTCGAGATCGCCGGCGACCGTAACTTCGACGACCTGCGCTTCCCGGTGCAGTACGTCAACCGCCCGAATCTCAACTTCCGCGGCTTCGCCGGCACCCTGGCGAGCGGCATCGTGCGCAAAGGCGACGAGATCGCTGTGCTGCCGTCCGGCAAAACCAGCCGGGTGAAGTCCATCGTCACCTTCGATGGCGAGCTCGAGCAGGCTACGCCGGGTGAAGCCGTCACCCTGACGCTGGAAGACGAGATCGATGTCTCGCGCGGCGACATGCTGGTACATGCGGACAGTCGTCCACGTATCGCCGACAGCTTCGAGGCAATGCTGGTGTGGATGGGCGAAGAGCCGATGCTGCCGGGCAAGAAATACGATATCAAGCGCGCTACCAGCTACGTGCCGGCCTCCATCGCCAGTATCGCCCACAAGGTGGATGTGAATACGCTGGAGAAGGGCGCTGCTAGCAGCTTGCAGCTCAACGAGATCGGTAAGGTCAAGGTCAGCCTGGATGCGCCTATCGCGCTCGATGGCTACGCGCAGAACCGCACCACCGGCGCTTTCATCGTCATTGATCGCCTCACCAATGGCACCGTCGGCGCCGGCATGATCATCGCGGAGCCGGTTGCCCAGGGTTCGGGCGGTCATCACGGTGCGCTGGCGCACGTGTCTACCGAGGAACGCGCCACTCGCTTCGGCCAACAACCGGCGACCGTGCTGTTTACCGGCCTTTCCGGCGCCGGCAAGAGCACGCTGGCTTATGCGGTGGAGCGCAAGCTGTTCGATATGGGCCGCGCAGTTTACGTGCTCGATGGCCAGAACCTGCGCCACGACCTGAACAAGGGCCTGCCGCAAGACCGCGCCGGCCGTACCGAAAACTGGCGCCGCGCCGCGCATGTGGCGCGTCAGTTCAACGAGGCGGGCCTGCTGACGCTGGCTGCGTTCGTTGCGCCGGATGCCGAGGGACGTGAACAGGCCAAGGCGCTGATCGGTAGCGACCGGATGCTGACGGTCTATGTGCAGGCGTCGCCGCAAGCGTGCCAGCAGCGTGACCCGCAAGGCTTGTACGCAGCGGCGGACGATAACATCCCCGGTGAATCCTTCCCTTACGATGTGCCCGGGAATGCTGATCTGGTGATCGATACCGAGTCGCTTTCGGTGGAAGAGAGTGCCAAGCAGGTCATTGACCTGTTGCGTAAGCGCGGCGTTATTTAACGCGACCTGTGACATGAAACGCCCTGCTTACGCAGGGCGTTTTTTGTTTGAACACCGTCATCAAGAAGTACGCCGCCGATTGGTGTTGCCCAGCGCTCCGGCAATTTGCGACGCCCAGCCAACGTAGGTTGGATTAGCCGAAGGCGTAATCCGACGTTCAGATGGTGGGTGAATTTGCTGTGTTAAAGAGGCAGGTGCAGTGGATTCGCGGTAAACGATGGAAGCGCCCCTGGCGATTCCATCCTACGAAAAGCGATCTGTCATACCGCGCTCGTTCCCCGGCACCAAAAGCTTCGAGCCGCCCGCCCAATCGGCAGGGTACAGTCCCGCACGAACGTCACGATGAAAGCTCGAATAGGGCCAATCCCTTATGTGCCGAACCAGGCCATGCTTGAGCGGGTTAACGTATACGTAGTCGACGTGCCGTCGGAAGTCCTCTTCGTTGCGGATGAGGTGTTCCCAATAACGCCGCTGCCAGATGCCGCGCTCGCCTCTCTGCAGGCGTACAGCCGACCGGTATTCGCTAGCAGGCAGGGTTCGGCTGAAGGAGGTTTTGATCAACCGCCAACGCAGCGAGTAGTCGGCATCACCGGGTGGCAGCGTCCAGACACAATGCATATGCTCGGGGAGCACCACCCAGGCATCGATAGTAAAGGGATGCAGCCTATGCACGCGCCGGACGGAAGCGCGCAGCACATCGATATGCCGCACCAGCAGATCGTTGTTGCGCCGTTGCAATAGGTTCACAGTAAAAAACCAGCTCGCCCCGGGCACAAGGGCGCGACGATAGTTAGGCATCCTTGCCTCTCCGACGTTTGAATGAGCCCGAAGTGTAGGCGGGATCATTCACAGGCGATGTGCCCCGATTCGCGGTAAACGACGGAAGCGCCTTTGCCGATTCCATCCTACGAAAGCGATCCGCGGTTCCGCGGTGCAACGTCAAGCCGGCGTATTCCGACGTTAAGTGGGTTGGTGCGGTTTCGACGTTGGACGGCGTATGCAGCCATTTCGTGGTTACCGACGTAAGCGCCTCAGGTGATTCCATCCTACGGAAAGCGGTCCGCCGTACCGGGTGCCCAGCCATCGTAGGTTGGATTAGCCGAAGGCGTAATCCGACGTTCAATTGGGCGGTGCCGTTGCGACGTTGGGCGGTGGGTGCAGTCAGTTCGCGGTAACCGACGGAAGCGCCTCCGGCGATTCCATCATACGAAAGCGGTCCGCCGTACCGGGTGCCCAGCCATGTAGGTTGAATTAGCCGAAGGCGTAATCCGACGTTCAAGTGGGCGGGCGCGGTGCGACGTTGGGCGGTGGATGCAGCCAGTTCGCGGTAACGGATGGAAGCGCCTCCGGCAATTCCATCATACGGAAGATGATGCGCCGTACCGCGGTCATGGGAAGCCGGTCCGCCGCGCCGAAAATGTTCAGCCAACGTAGGTTGGATTAGCCGAAGGCGTAATCCGACATTCGAGTGGGTGGGTGCGGTTGCGGTGTTGGGACGATGGATGTCGCCGTTTCGTGGCAAGCGACGGAAGCGCCTTTGGCGATTCCATCATACGGAAAGCGATCCGTCATACCGCGATAAACAGTAAAACGCCCCGCACGAAGGCGAGGCGTTTAGTTTGCAACGGCGGATACATAGGTTCGCGGTGAACGACGGATTACGCTTCGCTAATCCATCTTACGAATTGATCCACCTTACCGCGTTAAATTAAGGCTTACATGCATTCGGCAGGTATTTCGCATCGATAGTAGTGTTGGCGCCTTTAGCTGTGCCTACAGTAGTGTTACCGCAAGCCCAGGTGCTACCACCATCTGCAGTGGTCAAGGTCAGGGTATTGGCACCAGAGACAGATGCCTTGCCAGTCGTCATTGTTACGGTGATCACGCCTGCTGGATATGTACCACTAATACCACCATCAGCGGCAATGCTGGAGTATTTTCCTGTCAGAGTCGCATTCATCTGGTTAGCTGTTGGAGTAGCATCTGGGGCGACAAGTCCTGTCGGCCATGCATTTTTGTCGGCGCCATACTCAGCCAAAGGCGACTTCAATCCACCAGCCAGCGAAACCGCCTCGGTAACTTGACCGCGAGTAATGTAATCCTGATACGCCGGAATCGCTACTGCCGCCAAGATCCCGATGATCGCCACAACGATCATCAATTCAATAAGGGTAAAACCCTTCTGCATCTGAGCTTTCATGTGTATCTCCTTAAAGTGTTAAGGCTGTGAGCCTGCCAGAGTTAAAGCAGTTGGCGTGCCAGCTCTCGTTCACCTTGAGCGCAGAACACGACAATGTGAAGCGCTTCAACTTATGCAGCCTCCGCAGAACGTTTCAGGCGCACCGCTGCCGCCGACGCGTCGCGATGCTTGTTTCGAACGAGCATTTTTCCGCCCGTCGTGGCTGGCGGCTGGCTCTTTGCGGGCGATATGTGACCAAGAACGTCACTTGCCGCTGACCTTGTTTGCAGCCACCGGCTTCTACGCTATAAGGCGGGCACAGATTGGAGCGAGGCCGCCATGAGCGAAAACATTTCCCTATCCGGGCTGGCACGGCAGATGGTCGTGGCTGGCGTGTTGGACGAAAGAACAGCCCAGCAGGCGCAGGCGCAGGCCATCCGCAGCAAAACGCCCTTTGTCACCTATGTAGTGCAGAACAAGCTGGCTAAAGGCCGCGCCATAGCGGAGCTTGCGTCCGACCAATTCGGTATCGCTTTGCTGGATTTGTCCGCGCTGGATAAGGAGTCGCTGCCCAAGGACCTGATCAGCGAGAAGCTGGCGCGGCAGCACCGTGTGCTGCCGCTTTCCAGGCGCGGCACCAAGCTCTATGTGGCCATTTCCGATCCGGCCAATCACCAGTCGATTGCCGATATCCAGTTCAGTACCGGTCTGAGCATCGAGTCGATCCTGGCGGAAGACGACAAGCTGGGCGAGGCCATCGACAGGCTGTACGAAAGCGGCACCACCGGGCTAGAAGAACTGGGCGAGGTCGATCTGGATGGTGTCGATGTCGAGACCGTCAATGAGGATGGAAAAGCCGAGGAGGGCGGAGAGGCTGCCGACGACGCCCCCGTGGTCCGCTTCGTCAACAAGATGCTGCTCGACGCCATTCGCGGCGGCTCGTCCGATTTGCACTTCGAGCCCTACGAAAAAGCCTACCGCGTGCGGCTTCGTACGGATGGCATCCTGCATGAAGTCGCTCGCCCACCGATCCAGCTGGCGCCCCGCATATCCGCACGTTTGAAGGTGATGGCCGGGCTGGACATCTCCGAGCGCCGCAAGCCGCAGGATGGCCGGATCAAGATGAAGCTGTCCAAAACCAAAGCCATCGACTTCCGCGTTAACACCCTGCCGACGCTGTGGGGTGAGAAGATCGTGATGCGAATTCTCGATCCGTCCAGTGCGCAGATGGGGATCGATGCCCTGGGCTACGAAGAAAACCAGAAAGAGCTGTACATGAATGCCCTCAAGCAGCCGCAGGGCATGATTCTGGTAACCGGCCCTACGGGATCGGGCAAGACGGTATCTCTTTACACCGGTCTCAATATTCTCAACACGGTGGATGTGAACATCTCGACCGCCGAAGACCCGGTGGAGATCAACCTGGAGGGTATCAACCAGGTCAACGTCAACCCGAAGCAGGGTATGGATTTCTCCCAGGCGCTACGCGCGTTTCTGCGTCAGGACCCGGACATCATCATGGTGGGCGAGATTCGCGACCTGGAAACAGCCGAAATTGCCATCAAGGCGGCCCAGACAGGCCATATGGTGATGTCGACGCTGCACACTAACAGCGCCGCTGAAACCCTGACGCGGCTGCGCAATATGGGCGTGGCTGCATTCAATATCGCGACCTCGGTCAACCTGATAATTGCTCAACGATTGGCGCGAAAGCTTTGTAACAGCTGCAAGAAAGAAGTGGAGTTGCCCCGCGAGGCCCTACTGGAAGAGGGCTTCCCTGCCGATAAGATCGGAACCTTCAAAATTTACGGCCCGATAGGCTGTGAAAATTGCAAAGGCGGATACAAAGGCCGTGTCGGTATTTATGAAGTGGTTAAAAACACGCCGGCATTGGCCAGGATTATCATGGAAGACGGCAACTCCATCGACATTTCCACCCAGATGCGTAAAGACGGCTTCAACGATCTGCGAACCTCGGCCTTGGTCAAGGCCATGCAGGGCGTGACCAGCCTGGAAGAAGTCAACCGGGTGACCAAGGACTAACATGGCGCAGAAAGCGGTAAAAACCAGTGTGTTCACCTGGGAAGGCACCAACAAGCAGGGTGCGAAGATCAAGGGCGAGCTAAGCGGGATCAGCCCTGCGATGGTCAAGGCGCAGCTGCGTAAGCAGGGCGTAAACCCTCAGAAGGTGCGTAAGAAGTCGGCGTCGCTGTTCAGTGCTGGCAAGAAGATCAAGCCGATGGATATCGCCTTGTTCACTCGTCAGATGGCGACCATGATGAAGGCCGGTGTGCCGCTGCTGCAGTCATTCGACATTATTGGCGAGGGGTTCGATAACCCGAACATGCGTAAGCTGGTCGATGATCTCAAGCAGGAGGTCGCGGCGGGTAACAGCTTCGCCACTGCGTTGCGCAAGAAGCCGCAGTACTTTGACGATCTCTACTGCAACCTGGTGGACTCGGGGGAGCAGTCTGGTTCCTTGGAGACGTTGCTCGATCGCGTTGCAACCTACAAGGAAAAAACCGAGGCTCTCAAGGCAAAGATCAAGAAGGCGATGAACTATCCGATCGCCGTCGTACTCGTCGCGATCATTGTTTCCGCGATCTTGTTGATCAAGGTCGTTCCTCAGTTTCAGGAAGTTTTTGCCAACTTCGGCGCGGAGCTCCCGGCGTTTACATTGATGGTGATTGGCTTGTCCGAAGCGCTGCAGGCCTGGTGGCACGTGGTGCTGCTCGTCATGTTTGGGGCGGCTTATGCTTTCAAGACTGCCCACGGCAAATCGGAACGTTTCCGCAATGGGTTTGACCGTTTTTTGCTCAAGATCCCAGTGGTCGGCGATATTCTCTATAAGTCTGCGGTGGCGCGCTTTGCGCGCACGCTGGCCACTACCTTTGCCGCCGGTGTGCCGTTGGTCGATGCATTGGACTCGGTGGCCGGGGCGACCGGCAATGTGGTGTTCCGCAATGCGACCATGAAGGTCAAGGCTGATGTATCCAGTGGTATGCAGCTTAACTTTTCGATGCGCACTACCGGCACCTTTCCCAGTATGGCGATCCAGATGACGGCGATTGGCGAGGAGTCCGGCTCTCTTGATGAGATGCTTGCGAAGGTGGCGACGTTCTATGAAGACGAAGTCGACAACATGGTGGACGGTCTGACCGCCCTGATGGAGCCAATGATCATGGCGGTGCTGGGTGTGCTGGTCGGCGGTTTGATCATTGCCATGTATCTCCCGATTTTCCAACTGGGTGCCGTCGTCTAATTATGATGTTGATGGATTATCTGGCCAGCCACGTGCTGGCCTTTGTTTTGTCCGCTGCTTTGCTGGGCTTGTTGATCGGCAGCTTCCTCAACGTCGTGATTTATCGCCTGCCGATCATGATGCAGCGTGAGTGGCGTGCGCAGGCGCTTGAGTATCTCGAGTGCCCGCCGGAGCAGATCAGTGAGCGCTTCAATCTGCTGCTGCCAAGTTCGCGGTGCCCGCACTGTGATCATCAGATTCGCTCTTGGGAGAATGTCCCCTTGGTCAGCTGGCTGGCCTTGCGTGGCAAGTGTTCATCATGCCAGGCACCGATCAGTAGTCGCTATCCCCTCGTGGAGTTGGCGTGCGGCCTGCTTTCTGGCTATGTCGCCTGGCATTTCGGTTTCACCTGGGAGGCAGGAGCAATGCTGTTGCTGACCTGGGGATTGGTGGCGATGAGCATGATCGATATCGATCATCAGTTACTGCCCGATTCGCTGGTTCTGCCGCTGTTGTGGCTTGGCCTCATCCTGAACAACTTCGGTTTGTTCGTATCGCTTGAAAGTGCACTGTGGGGAGCGGTAGCGGGATATCTGAGCCTGTGGTCAGTTTATTGGCTGTTCAAGCTGGTCACCGGCAAAGAAGGTATGGGCTATGGCGATTTCAAACTGCTTGCGATGTTAGGAGCTTGGGGTGGTTGGCAGGTGTTACCACTTACCATCCTACTGTCGTCGGTGGTTGGGGCTGTTCTTGGCACAATCCTGTTGCGGGTGCAGCGCGCCGAGAGCAGCACGCCCATCCCTTTCGGTCCCTACTTGGCGATCGCCGGCTGGATCGCGTTGCTTTGGGGTGACCGGATTACCGAGAGCTATCTCCATTTCGCGCGCTTCTAAGTCGGACACCATTGCTGAGCCGAAAGTCGTTCCGCCGACTTGTACTCTTAACGAAAGACGTTCTGGGCTTGCGCTTCGCAGGCTGAGTAGTTACTACTGCGCGTCCTGTTTTTAGTCTGGGTGTGGTTGCGATGGAACCCTGGATTCTCGGGTTGACTGGCGGCATTGGTAGTGGCAAGACCGCGGTGCTGGATCGCTTCGCCAGTCTGGGCGTACATGTCGTCGATGCCGATCAGGCGGCGCGCTGGGTGGTCGAGCCCGGACGGCCAGCGTTGCTGCAGATTGCCGAGCGCTTCGGCTCAGGCATCTTGCTCACGGACGGCGCTCTGGATCGAAAAGGGCTGCGTGAGCGTATATTCGATAACCCGGCCGACAGGCAGTGGCTGGAGCAGCTGCTGCATCCTCTGATTCGAGCTGAGATCGCCAGGCATCTCGCCGTGGCAGAGTCGCCTTACGCCATCATGGCCTCTCCGCTGCTGATTGAGTCAGGGCAGTACCGTCAGGTCAATCGTGTGCTGGTTGTGGACGTCCCTGTGTCACTCCAGGTTGCGCGCACGATGGCACGTGATCAAGTCAGTGAGGAGCACGTGCGGGCGATTCTCAAGGCCCAGGCCAGTCGTGAAGCGCGCCTGCAACATGCCGATGATGTGCTGGTAAATGATCGAGATCTGTCGTGGCTAGGGGCGGAGGTCGAGCGATTGCACCGCTTTTATTTGACGTTACGAGGAGGGCAGGTATGACCGCTGCGATAGTTGAGTGTCCGACGTGTGGAGCGCCGGTAGAGTGGGGGCCGCAAAGCCCAAGCCGGCCGTTCTGTTCCGATCGTTGCAAGCTTATCGATCTTGGTGCCTGGGCGTCGGAAGCGCACGCGATTCCGGGCAATGAACTCGAGGATGATCTGTTCTCCGGTGACATGCCTCCGCGCGAGCACTAGCGCTTTGACGCTACTTGTCTTCTTTCCATGGCGCCTGCAGATAGCGGCTTTGATTGAAACTTTCCATCCAGTCCGGGTAGAAAACCACCAGGGCGGTAATCGCTGTGCCGTTGATGAAGGCTTCGGGGAACATGACCAGCCATAGGTAACCGGCAAAATCCGCCAGCCAAGGCGGCATCGGATAGCGACCATCTAGTAGCAGTACGCCGAGCGATGCCAGGATGCACGCCAATGCTGCGAGCGCCGCTGGAAAGAATCCAGCGAAGAAAATAAAGACGAACAGATTGCGGGGTTGGGCGCGTTCGACGAGCCGCGCGCATACAACCGTGACCAGCACTGGGATCAAGACCAGCAGGATGCCGTTCATGCCCAGGGCTGCAACTTGTTGATGGCCTGTCAGTGTCAGGCCGACCTGGGCGATGAGGGCGGCGATGATTGCCAGTGGCCAGTCCAACAACAAGGTGACGGCTGTCAGTCCGATGAAGTGGAATGAAAGGCCCGAATCGAAGTCCCTTCGCACCAGCCAGAGCAGAAAGATCGAAAGCATTGCGCCGAACAGCAAGTGCTGACGGCGAGTATCACTGAAGAGCTCGACCCAGGGAGCTCGCCAGGTCGCCCATAACAGCGCGATCACATAGATTATCCAGCCTGCCAGCAGGCTGGATGGAGCAAGCAGGTGGGCGGCGATCATGCTAGTGATTCCTTTGTGCTCGTTGTTGCCGGTGCGCAGTAGTCGGTGCTTCGTGAAGGGGCTTAGGGGGCTGGATTCGGCTGTTCTGTGTGGATCGCTTCAATTGCGGCTAGCACTTCACTCGAGAGCGTAATTTCGGCGCTACGGATATTCGACTCAAGCTGCTCTAGTGATGTCGCGCCGATGATATTGCTGGTGACGAAGGGTTGCGCTGTGACATAGGCAAGCGCCATCTGTGCTGGATCCAGTCCATGCTCGCGAGCCAGTTTAACGTACCGAGAACATGCGGCTTTGGCCTGGGGGTTGTTATAACGTGCGAAGCGTTGAAAGAGCGTGAGGCGCGCGCTGGCAGGACGAGCACCGTTCTCGTATTTGCCGCTGAGCATGCCGAATGCCAGTGGCGAGTACGCGAGTAGGCCGCATTGTTCGCGGATGCTGATTTCCGCCAGGCCAACCTCGAAACTGCGATTGAGCAGGTTATAAGGGTTCTGTATCGAAACCGAACGCGGCAAGCCGCGAGCTTCGGCTAATTGCAGGTATTTCATCGCGCCCCAAGGTGTTTCGTTGGACAGGCCGATGTGGCGGATTTTGCCCGCTTTGACTTCGGCATCGAGCGCTTCGAGAGTTTCTTCCAGTGGAGTGAAGTCGCCATCTTGATGTCGGTAGCCCAGCCGCCCGAAAAAGTTGGTGCTGCGTTCCGGCCAATGCAGCTGGTACAGGTCGATCCAGTCGGTCTGCAGACGTCGAAGGCTGTTATCGAGCGCGGTGCGGATCTGTTCGCGATTGAATTTGGGTTGACCGTCGCGAATGTGTGTAATGCCGTTGCCGGGTCCCGCGATCTTCGTGGCTATGATCCAGTCGGCTCTGTCGCCCCGGCTCTGGAAGTAATTTCCTATGTATTGCTCAGTGGTTGCGTAGGTTTCCGGGCGCGGCGGCACCGGGTACATCTCGGCCGTATCTATGAAGTTGATGCCGGCAGTCTTCGCCCGGTCGATCTGGGCGAATGCCTGGGCCTGGTCGTTCTGTTCTCCCCATGTCATGGTGCCGAGGCAAAGTGAACTGACTTTCAGATTTGTGCGGCCGAGTGAGCGATATTCCATGCAATACCTCGCGTGATCCGAGACTGAGTGCCGAAGAGCTTAACGAAGACGGGACGGCTTGTGCTCATGAGAACGTTCGACGTATCCGAAGTGCCCTGGGTGTCACGCTGGCAGATATCTGGAGTGAGGCTCGCTGTTTGGTGGGCTGTGCCTGCTTGAGAGCGGGTGTAGCGGAATTCGATAACTATAAATGTCGGTTGCTATTTTGCTGGTAATCAGGATAATTCC
>DNMQ01000487.1 GCA_003488145.1 Pseudomonas sp. | reverse complement strand
ATGGTATTCACGCCAACTTCCCCGGCCGAAATGCCCAAGGAATAGGGCGCGTGCATGGCAAGGCGGTATCATGCGCGCCTTGAGCCATCCCCCGAGAATTCGAATGAGCGATAGCCAGATACTCGAGCGCACCCAGCGCTTCTTGTCCTTTCTGCGACACTGTCAGGTGCTGGGTCTGACAGTCGAGCATGCCGACAGCCGCGGCCTTACCCTGCGCCTTCCATACAGCGAGAAGATCATCGGAAACCCGGAAACCGGCGGAGTCCATGGCGGCGCGATCACCACGCTAATGGACACCACCTGCGGCATTTCAACGGCCTGCGCCCTGCCGGAGCTGGAAGTTTGCCCGACGCTCGATCTGCGAATCGACTACATGCATCCCGCCGAGGCCGGACACGATATCTTCGGGTTCGCCGAGTGCTACCGCGTCACCCCAACGGTCATCTTTACTCGTGGCGTCGCCTATCAGCGCGACATCAACGAACCGATCGCTCATGTGGTAGGCACCTTCATGCGCATGGGCAAGGCTGCACCGGCAGCCATGGGCAAGGAGGGCGGCGCATGAGCGATCTCAACCTCAACGAGCTGGTCCAGCATGCACACGCCAACAACGACTACGACTCGCTGATCAAACTGGTGCCGTACGCCAAGCTGATCGGCATCGAGTGCCTGCGGCTCGGTGACGAAATGGTTTTTCGTCTGCCGCAGAACGAGGACAACATCGGCAATCCGCTACCGGCCATTCACGGCGGGGTCATCGCAGGCTTCATGGAGCACGCGGCGATGCTGCATCTGCTGATGTTCATGGGCGCACCACATTTGCCCAAAATCATCGACTTCTCGATAGATTATCTACGCGCCGGTCACTATCGTGACACCTTTGCCGCCTGCCAGGTCTGGCGCCAGGGTCGTAGGGTCGCCAATGTCGCGATCACCGCCTGGCAGACCCATCAGGCCGAGCCCATCGCCACCGCCCGCTGCCACTTCAAGATCGACGAGCCCTGACGCATTCGTCAGGGTGGCGTTGCGGTGTGCGGCGTCACCTTGTGCGATTGCGTGAAGGAACTTGAATGGAAGCACTTCTGATCCTCGGCGGCTTGCTGCTGATTCTTGCTGGCGCCGTCTGGCTCATCAGCCTGGCATTCTCGACGAGCTTGCTCTGGGGCCTGGGCAGCCTGCTGCCTCCATTGGCGTTGGCGTTCGTATTCAGTCACTGGCGCGTTGCGCGCAAGGCGCTGATCCTGTCCTGCCTGGGTTTCATTCCGCTGATCGTGGGGCTGTCGCTGCTGGCCAGTCGCGATGCCGAGCGGCTGGAGGCGATTTTCAGTCTGCGTTGGCTGCCAACCCAGGTCGAGCCGGATCTTGCCATGGGGGTGCGCGGGGAATTGAACGGACGTCGATTCGCGCCGCAACAGGGTGAGCTCATAAATGGCGTACTGAATCTGCGTGAGGGGAAGGGCTTCTTCGCTCGCCAGGAGGTGACGATTCGCTTGCGCGAACCGATCGAGGGTGCGTTGCGCATCGACGTTCTGCCCGATGACATCGGCGCATTGCCTGAGGTCGAAATCGCCTGGCTGAACCCCGATCAGGAGCTGCCGGAGACGCGACGCCTCGATCGCGGTTACACGTTGCATCTTGATCTGCAACCGGTGGCGCCGAACAAGCTGCGTGGCGATTTCCATCTCGTGCTGCCGCCACAGTTCGACACCAGCATCACTGGTGTCATCGAGCTGTACACCGATCGCCTGCGCTACCTGAACGGTCAGGTCGACCGCCGCCATGATTCGCGGGACACCCTGGCCTTCGTGATCGAGGACTACCTGCAGCGTCGTCACGCGAGCCGGGACGTCGCTTTGCAATCGACGCCCGTCGTCACGTTGCCGGCCGAAGAGTTGGAGGTTGAGGTCCAGGCTCAGGTGAATGGCGAGATGCAGGCGTTCACGCTGCCCCTGGCAAAGAACGAGCAGGGCTGGCACGTCAGGGGCGATGACTATCCGCCCCTGACCGAACCTGCGGTGGAGACACCTGTAACGACGATCAAGGCGGCTGAGCCCGTTGCTGCGACGGTGCCGCAAAGCAGTCTGGATCGGCGACTGCGCTTCTCGATGGAGCAGGTCCTGCGCACGCCTGACCGCTATCAGCACCTGTTGATGCGCGCGCACACCGAGCGCGGCGGTGTTGCAGAAGGGCGCTTCGCTGGTCTGGATAGCGAGGGCAATCTGATCATCAGGCGGGTCATCAGCGGCCCAGGCGAAGCGACCTATAACCTGGCTCCCGGGGAGATCGTGCTGCTCGAACTCGTTGACCCTTGACTGACTGGCCGGCGTTGCGACGCGTCGGCTGCCCTTGAAAATCATCGCCACGCCCCCATCTGCCAGACATCGCCGCAACCGCGGTCCGTGCCATTACGCTGATGTGGAGTTTGTAGACGATGAGTGTGGAGACTCAAAAAGAAACCCTGGGCTTCCAGACCGAAGTGAAGCAGCTGCTTCATCTGATGATCCATTCGCTGTATTCCAACAAGGAAATCTTCCTTCGCGAGCTGATTTCCAACGCCTCCGATGCCGCCGACAAGCTGCGCTTCGAAGCGCTGGCCAAGCCGGAGTTGCTTGAGGGTGGCGCTGATCTGAAGATTCGCCTCAGCTTTGACAAGGATGCCAAGACCGTCACCCTGGAAGATAACGGCATCGGCATGAACCGCGATGACGTGATCGCGCATCTGGGTACCATCGCCAAGTCCGGTACTGCCGACTTCCTGAAAAATCTCTCTGGCGACCAGAAGAAGGATTCGCACCTGATCGGTCAGTTCGGTGTGGGCTTCTATTCGGCGTTCATCGTCGCCGACAAGGTCGACGTCTACAGCCGCCGCGCCGGTACCCCGGCCAGCGAAGGGGTGCATTGGTCGTCGAAGGGCGAGGGCGAATTCGAAGTCGCCACCATCGACAAGGCCGAACGCGGCACCCGCATCGTCCTGCACCTGAAGAAGGGTGAAGAAGAGTTTGCCGATGGCTGGCGCCTGCGCAACATCGTCAAGAAGTACTCCGATCACATCGCGCTGCCGATCGAGTTGCCTAAAGAGTTCCACGGCGAGGAGAAGGACAAGCCGGCCGAGCAGGAGTGGGAGACGGTCAACCGCGCCAGCGCCCTCTGGACCCGCCCGCGCACCGAGGTGAAGGACGAGGAGTATCAGGAGTTCTACAAGCACGTCGCTCACGACTTCGACAATCCACTGTCCTGGAGCCATAACAAGGTCGAGGGCAAGCTCGAGTACACCTCGCTGCTCTATGTGCCCGGCCGTGCGCCATTCGATCTGTATCACCGCGAAGCGCCGAAAGGCCTGAAGCTCTATGTACAGCGCGTGTTTATCATGGATCAGGCGGACGAGTTCCTGCCGCTGTACCTGCGCTTCGTCAAGGGCGTGGTCGATTCCAACGACCTGTCGCTCAACGTGTCCCGCGAAATCCTGCAGAAGGATCCGGTCATTGATTCGATGAAGTCCGCGCTGACCAAGCGCGTGCTGGACATGTTGGAGAAGCTGGCCAAGGACAAGCCCGAGGACTACAAGAAGTTCTGGTCGCAGTTCGGCCAGGTACTCAAGGAAGGTCCGGCGGAAGATTTTGCCAACAAGGAGAAGATTGCCAGCCTGCTGCGATTTGCCTCCACCAGCGACGCGTCGGGCGAGCAGTCGGTTTCGCTGACCGATTACCTGTCGCGCATGAAGGAAGGTCAGGACAAGGTTTACTACCTGACTGGCGAAAGCTACGCGCAGGTCAAGAACAGCCCGCACCTGGA
>DNMQ01000044.1 GCA_003488145.1 Pseudomonas sp. | reverse complement strand
GGCGCGCCGGATCGCTACGAGTGGGAGCTGCTCGGCAAGCGTGAAATGCTGATGCCCTACAACAGCTATGCCGTGCATCAGAAGGGCCTCCCCTACGACAGTATCGTCCAGGCACGCACCCTGAACCCGGAACTGCTGCGCTATGAGCTGCATCGCGTGTGGGTGGTCGAGGCGACCTTGCGCAAGGGCTTCAGTCACCTCTACGACAAGCGTCGGTTCTATATCGACGAGGACAGCTGGGCGATCCTTGCCGTCGACCTGTACGACGAGAAGGGCGAGCTGATCGGCCTGCAGGAAAGCCATCCGATCAGCTATTACGACGTGCCGATGTTCAACAGCACGCTGGAAACGCTCTACCACCTCAAGGACGGCAACTACTTCGTCGATGGGCTGGACAACAACGAGCCGATGTACGACTTCAACGTCAAGCTCGGCCCGCGTGATTTCTCGCCGCAGGCGCTGCGTCGCGGCAACTGACGAAGGACAGAAACAGAAGATGCACGAAAGGGCGCCGCTGGCGCCCTTTTTCGTACCACCAGAACTGCCGTCGCGCGTCGCTGCGGCGGTGTGAGGCTACAAGGTTGCTCCTGTTCGGCGGGGCCGAGCACGGGTAGTGACTTCGCTCAAGAGTGGGCTGGCGCGGCAGTGGGATGATCGCCTGCGTAGCGCTGCAAAGGCGGCCCGGCAGCCGGACAAGCAGCCGCGCCATTCGCAAAGGAGGGAGCCGCGTGTTCAGACCGGGACAACTGGAGTACCACAGCCTTTCCGCTTCCGGGAAACCGGGTTATCACCTGCAGCTCGACTACCGTGTCGAGGGCACGCCGGAGGCGCCGCAGTGGGCGTGTTTTCACCTGCGCTTCGAGGCCGGAGCAACTCTGGTGGACGAGCAGTTTCGAATGCACCGCGATGTTGCCTGCAACTTCCTGCAGCGCGTCCGTCAGTGCCTGCGTCGCCACGGTGTGCCGGTGGACGCCGATATCCTCTTCGGTCTGCACGGCATCTACGACCCGCTGTTCGAGGATCTGCGCCGGCAGCTGTGCTATCGGCCGGGCGAGGCCGTCGATCTCGATCGATTTCTTCGCGAAGGCTGAGCGGCGTTAGTGGCTTGCGCGGTCAGTTGGTCAAGGCAAGTTCGGATGGACATGGCTCCGAGAAGGCGCTGCGACGCGTCATAGCGGGGCTATGGCAAGGAGCAGCAACACAGTATCGGGGCCATGGGCGCCGGAGTCGACCAACTGACCTTACCAACCAGGCCACTAGTTACGGTCGGCGATCACGCCGATGAGGAAGAAGATCAGCAGCAGCACCGGCGCCAGGCTGTAGTTGTTCAGGTGGGCCAGCCCCTGGGTCATCCACGGGGTGAGGAAGACGATCGCCAGGCCATAGCCCACCGCACAGACCAGTACGAAGATCAGCGTGCGGAAAAAGAAGTTCAGGCTGCTGACGGCGCCCTTTACCCAGGTATTGATTGCCGGGCCGAACAGTACGAAGAGCGTGGCCATCAGCGCCAGGGAGATATCGGACAGGTGGCTGCGGCTCCAGCGCGACAGCGTGACGATCAGGTCGAGTAGCAAATCCATGCGGTGTCCTTAAGGCAGGAAGCTCTGTAGCAGGTCGTTGAGAAACAGCTGGCCCTTCGGCGTCGCCACCAGGCGCGCCGGGTCAGCCGAGAGCAGGCCGCGCGCTTCGGCGTCGCGCCGTGGCTTGGCGAGCACATCCAGCGGCAGTCCGGTGCGCTGAGTGAACAGCATGGCCGGTACGCCGTCGGTGAGGCGCAGCACATTCATCAGGAATTCGAAGGGCAATTCATCCGCTGCCAGCAGCTTTTCGCCTGCGCGGAAGGCCTTGGCCGGATCGAGGTAGTCCTTCGGCAGGCGGGTCTTCCAGCTGCGCAGGATGCGTCCGTCGGCGTGGCTGAGCTTGGCATGGGCGCCGGCACCGATGCCGAGGAAATCGCCGAAGGTCCAGTAGTTCAGGTTGTGCCGCGCCTGCCGCCCGGGCTGGGCGTAGGCGGAGGTCTCGTACTGGCGATAGCCGTGCTCGGCGAGCAGCGCCTGGCCGGCTTCCTGGATGTCCCAGAGGATATCGTCTTCGGGCAGCTGCGGCGGCTGGCTCCAGAACACCGTGTTCGGCTCCAAGGTCAGCTGGTACCAGGACAGGTGCGTCGGTTGCTGCGCGATGGCGATGCGCAGGTCGCTCAACGCATCCTCCAGGCTCTGGTCCGGCAGGCCGTGCATGAGGTCAAGGTTGAAATTGTCGAAGCCGGCGGCGCGCGCCATGTCGGCGGCGCGAATCGCTTCGTCGCCGTCGTGAATGCGCCCGAGCGCCTTGAGCTTGTCGGCCTGGAAGCTCTGCACGCCAATGGACAGCCGGTTGATGCCGAGCTGGCGGTAGTCGCGAAACTTGGCCTGTTCGAACGTCCCCGGATTTGCTTCCAGGGTGATCTCGATGTCCTCGGAAAAGCCGACCAGCCGTTCCAGTCCGTCGACGATCGCCGCCAGTGCCTTGGCAGAAAACAGGCTTGGCGTACCGCCGCCGAAGAAGATCGAAGTCAGGCGGCGGTCCCCGACGTGCTCGAGATCCGCGCGAAGATCGGCCAGCAGCGCGGCGACATAGGCGTCTTCGGGCAGTTCGGGTCCGGCCGCGTGGGAATTGAAGTCGCAGTACGGGCATTTGCGCACGCACCAGGGAATATGTACGTACGCCGCCAGCGGGGGCAATTCGAAACCTGCCGTTGTCGGCGTGCCGTGGTTGCCTTCGCTGGCGCTTAGCGGGGCTGAGTCTGCCGCTTTCATATCCCCAGCCGCTGCTTGAGCAGGGCCATGGCGCGTGCACGGTGGCTGAGCTGGTTCTTCTGCGCTGCAGGCAGCTCGGCGCTGGAACAGTCGCATTCCGGCACCCAGAACAGCGGGTCGTAGCCGAAGCCATGCTCGCCGCGTGCTGCATGCAGGATGCGGCCGTGCCAGAGGCCTTCGCAGATGATCGGCAGTGGATCGTCGGCGTGGCGCACCAGCGCCAGGGCACAGACGAACTGCGCGCCGCGTTCGGCATCCGGAACCTCACGCAGGACGTCCAGCAGCTTGGCGTTGTTGGCGGCATCGCCCTGGCCATCGGCGTAGCGCGCCGAGTAGATGCCCGGTGCGCCGCCGAGGGCGTCGACGGCCAGGCCGGAGTCGTCGGCGAGCGCCGGTAGACCGGATATCCGCGCGGCGTTGCGCGCCTTGAGAATGGCGTTCTCGACGAAGGAAAGACCGGTTTCCTCCGGCTCGACGGTGCTGAACTCGGCCACCGAGCGCACGCGTACCGCGTCACCGAGCATGGCCTGAAGCTCCTTGAGTTTGCCGGCGTTGTGGCTGGCCAGTACCAGTTCGGAAAAAGGCATCATCGGTCGGGGAAGAATTCCTGGTTGAACTCGAAGCTGAACGGCTCGGCGCCGGTCGGCTGAACGGTGAGGGCGAAACGCAGGGTTTCCTGCGAGTCGAAGGGGAACTGCGCGAGGTAATAGATCGCCTCGTCACCTTCCTTGAGCTGCTTGAAGCCCAGCGGGCGACCCTGCCCGAGCAGGCTCATCACTACTCCGCTGACCTGCGGCGCGACCGGTTTGCCGTCCTTGATCACCGAGACGTTGACTACGCCCTGGGTCTTGCTGCG
>DNMQ01000187.1 GCA_003488145.1 Pseudomonas sp. | reverse complement strand
ACGACGGCAGCAGCCTGATGTTGTTCCATAGCCAGGACGACGAGCAGAACTACCTCACCCACGCGATCTGCTGCGGCGAACTGATGCGTGCGCTGGGCCATGCCTTGCAGATCGACGTCGCCGACAGCGGCATCACGCTGCAACTGCAGCTCGCCCTGACCCAGGGCGATGGCCTGTTCGACCTGAGCCAGGGCGACCTGCTGCTCAGCCAGCCGGCGCAAGCCGCGCTGGATATGTCGCTGCACAGCCGCAACCTGCTGCTGGTAGAGGGCAGCATCAGCGAGGACCGGCTGATTCAGCAGCGGGCGCGTATCCGCCCGATTGCCAGCCCGGAAGGCGCCTGCTGCGTCGAGCGCCTGCTGGACCCATACCCCTCGTTGCTGGAACGCCAGCTGACGCGCATGCACGAACTACGCAGCCGCACCCACTGACGCAAGCCATACGGTCGCCATCAAACGACCGTTGGCCTTGGTCGAGCCCGCAGTCGCAACCAGCCCGAGAAAACGAAAAAGCCCGACCAGATCACTGGCCGGGCTTTTCAATGCGCTGGCTGCAACAGCAGCCTCGACAGGGTCAGAAGCGGAACACTTCCATATCCGTACGAATGGGTTCGGCGGCCGGGATGCGCGGTGCCGGCGCCTCGGCAGACTTGCTTACCTGTGGTTTGGCTGGGGCAACCTTGGGTGCGGTCTTGGCTACCAGGGTAGGTTCGACCGCATCGGCGACCATCTCGCTCAGGCGCTGCAGTAGAACGCTCTGCGCCCGCACCTGGTCGCTCGCGCTGCCCTGGTGCTCCTCCTGCAGGCGCACCAGTCGACTGCCCAGGTGCTTGCCCGCCTTGTCGCGCAGACGCCAATGCGCCTCGAGTACCGCCGGGAATTCGGGGCCGGAATCAAGGCGCGTGATGGACAGCTCGATCTGCACTTCCGGAGTAAAGCCTTCGTCGGCCGGGCCAAGCACCAGGCTCTGCGTATCCAGACGCCAGGCCAGCTGGCGCAGCAACACCTGCTCGACGTCGGCCTTCAGGCTGCCCGCCCAGTGGGCGCGCTGACCGTCGACGGCCAGGCTGCCGTCAGCCAGACGCTGAAGCAAGGCGTCACGCTGCAGATAATCGGCAAGCGTCACCGGTGCCAGCAGCACGGCGGCGCCATCGGTTCGCTCAGGCACTTCAGTCGTACCGCTGTCCAGTCGGTACATTGGCGCAGGCTGCAGGCCGATGCAGCCTGTCAGCCCCATGCTGGCCAGCAACAAAACAGTCGGAACACGCAGCAAATTCTTCATTACCGTCATAACACCAAAGTTCAGGCCGCTCGCGACCATCAGATCGCCAATGCCTCGTGCATATGTCTCGCCGGACAATCGACTCCGCCGACGCGAAAGAAAGCACCGGGCAACATGCCGCAGGCTGGAAAGGCCGCTATCTTCCGTGAAAGCGGCCTTCGATTCCAGCGCCAATACGTTTGGTCATGCTTCGACCAGCAAGCCTTCGACGCGCTGGAAGCCTCGTGGCAGCTTGTTGCCGCGCCTGCCACGCTCGCCTTTGTAATGCTCCAGATCCTCGGCCTTGAGCGACAGCGTGCGCTTACCCGCCTGCAACACCAGTGTCGCACCGGTCGGCAACACGGCGAGATCGACCAGATACTCCTCGCGGCTCGCGACCCGCTCGCCGGGGATGCCGATGATCTTGTTGCCCTTGCCCTTGCCCAGCTGCGGCAGATCCCGCACCGGGAACACCAGTAGACGGCCCTCGGTCGTCACTGCAGCCAGCCAATCCTCCTCGCGACTGGCCAGCGGCCGCGGCGCGACGACCTTGGCGCCTTTCGGCAGCGAGAGCAGCGCCTTGCCCGCCTTGTTCTTGGCCTGCAGGTCCTCGCCCTTGACCACGAAACCGTAGCCGGCGTCCGAGGCGATCACGTAGAGCGCCTCATCATCGGGCAGCATCACGCATTCGAAACTCGCGCCCGGCGGTGGCGTCAGCCGGCCGGTGAGCGGCTCGCCCTGGCCTCGCGCCGAAGGCAGCGAGTGCGCCGCCAGCGAATAGCTGCGCCCAGTGGAGTCGATGAACACTGCATATTGATTCGAGCGCCCGGCCGCAGCTGCCTTGAAGCCATCTCCGGCCTTGTAGGACAGCCCGCTGGCATCGACATCATGGCCCTTGGCGCAGCGCGCCCAGCCTTTATCGGAGATCACCACGGTCACCGGCTCGGACGGCAGCAGCTCGTTTTCCGACAGCGCCCGCGCCTCGGCACGCTCGACGATCGGCGAGCGGCGATCGTCGCCGTAGGTTTCCGCGTCCTCGATCAGCTCCTTGCGCACCAGTTTCTTCAGCTTGGTTTCACTACCCAGCAGCGCCAGCAGCTTCTCGCGCTCCTTGGCCAGCTCGTCCTGCTCGCCGCGGATCTTCATCTCTTCCAGCCGCGCCAGCTGACGCAGGCGGGTGTCGAGAATGTAGTCGGCCTGCAGCTCGGAGAGTTCGAAGCGCGCCATCAGCACCGGTTTGGGCTGATCTTCGGTACGGATGATGTGGATCACTTCATCCAGATTGAGGAAGGCCACCAGCAAGCCTTCCAACAGGTGCAGACGCCTCTCGACCTTGTCCAGGCGGAACTGCAGGCGGCGGCGTACCGTACCGATGCGATAGGTCAGCCACTCGCTGAGCAGGGTGCGCAGGTTCTTCACCTGTGGGCGACCATCGAGCCCGATCACGTTGGTGTTGACCCGGTAGCTGGACTCCAGATCGGTGGTGGCGAACAAGTGCTGCATCAGCGCTTCGACATCGACCCGGTTGGAGCGCGGGATGATGACGATGCGACAGGGGTTCTCATGATCCGACTCATCGCGCAGGTCGGCGACCATCGGCAGCTTCTTGGCCTGCATCTGCCCGGCGATCTGCTCGAGCACCTTGGAGCCGGACACCTGGTGCGGCAGGGCGGTGACCACGACGTCGCCGTCTTCGACACGGTAGACGGCCCGCATGCGAACGGAACCTCGACCTGTCTCATAGATCTTCAGCAGGTCCGCACGCGGCGTGATGATCTCCGCCTCGGTCGGGAAATCCGGCCCCAGCACATGCTCGCAGAGCTGCTCGACACTGGCGCTCGGCTCGTCGAGCAGACGTATGCAGGCGCTCGCCACTTCACGCAGGTTGTGCGGCGGCACGTCGGTGGCCATGCCCACGGCGATGCCGGTGGTGCCGTTGAGCAAAAGGTTGGGCAGGCGCGCCGGTAGCGTTGCCGGCTCGTCGAGGGTGCCATCGAAGTTCGGCACCCAGTCAACCGTGCCCTGACCCAACTCGCTGAGCAGCACCTCGGAATAGCGCGACAACCGCGCCTCGGTATAACGCATGGCGGCGAACGACTTGGGATCGTCCGGCGCACCCCAGTTGCCCTGACCGTCGACCAGCGTGTAGCGGTAGCTGAACGGCTGCGCCATCAGCACCATGGCTTCGTAGCAGGCACTGTCGCCATGCGGATGAAACTTGCCGAGCACGTCACCGACGGTACGTGCGGACTTCTTGTGCTTGGCGTCGGCGCCCAGGCCGAGTTCGCTCATGGCATAGATGATGCGCCGCTGCACCGGCTTCAAACCGTCGCCAATATGCGGCAGTGCGCGATCCATGATCACGTACATGGAGTAGTTGAGGTACGCCTGCTCGGTGAAATCGGCGAGGGAGCGCCGCTCCACGCCGTCCAGGCTCAGGTCGAGGGATTCGCTCATCAGCAATTTTCTTCAGCAAAGGATGGATGACTCACGGCTGGTTGCTCGCCGAACTTGAGCAAGTTGCCGTGGGCGTCGATGACATAAAGTTCTTGCATGCCCCAGGGCTGCATAACGGGCGCGTCCAGGACCAGGCCACGCTGACAGAACTCCCGGTACAGCGCCTGGCAATCGCCGGTACGTATGTAGCAGGAGGTGTTCTCGGCAACGTGGCGCTCAGTGCAAAGCCAGAAATGCAGCTGCGCACCGTCGCGCTCCACGATCAGGTAGTCAGTGGCCTGCAGCACGACCTGGAAACCCAGATAGGTCGTGTAGAAGCCGCGGCTTTCATCGAGATTCAACGAAGCCAGGACAGGCACCGTGGACTGTATGAGCGCCCTCATCGGTCTTGCCCCTGAGGTAGTTGCTGGCGCAGCACCAGGGTGCCGGCGCGCTGGGTGAATTCAAGCTGCTTCAGTGCGCTCATACCGAGCAGAACCTGTTCGCTGCGAAAGCCGGGGGCGACGATAGCGCGCACGTCGTGCAGGCGGATGTCACCCAGATCGAGGCTCGACAGCACAGTGCGATAACCGGTGGTCTGGCCGTTGGCGGTGTGCAGCATCACCGGCGCGCCGCGCTCCAGTCCCAGCCGTTCGGCCAGCTGGGCCGGCACCGCGACATCGGTAGCACCGGTATCCAGCAGAAAGGTGACGGCCTCACCATTGATCCGCCCGCTGGCGACGAAATGGCCTTGGACATTGCCGGCCAGCTGCACTTCGATCTGCTCGCCCTGCAGCTGGGAAACTGGCTGCCGATTGGGGTTGAGCCGATCCTCCTCCCAAGCGGCGAAAAAGCGGGTGGCCAGGAACAGTCCGACGCCCCAGGCGAGCACCAGCATCACGCGCCCGGCACGCCGCCCGGCGGTCTGGCTCACGGCTTCGCACCCCAGCCGCCATCAGGCGCGGCAAAACGCCAGACGATCGGGCGCTTTTCGCCATCGCCACGGGCCTTGCCGTTGTTGTCGACCCCGATCCACGCGCCTTCGGCATCGATCCACAGCGCCTCGGCGTTGCCAAAGGGCTCAGCGTAGCGGCGATCCTCGGTCAAGGCCTCCTCGGCAAATGACCAGCAGCGCTCGACCACACCAGTGGCCGGGTTGCGACGACAGACGCGATAGGCCGAGGGCTCCAGCACGAAAAGCTTGTCGGCGAAGAACGCCACCGCCGAGAAGCTCTTTGGCAGCGGCGCATCGCCCAACGCAGCGGGCGGCAGCTGATCGCCCCCGTCGGCCATCAGCACGCAACCGCCCGTGCACTGCCAGCTGCTCTGCTGACGATGCAGCACCAGAAGACCGCGGCGCTCGCGTTCGGCCGCAATCCACATGCGCTCGGCCTTCGGATCGACGGCGATCCCTTCGAACAGCGCGTTGAAGTGCCAGAGCATGCCGCTGGCCCGCGCCTGTCGTACCAGCGTATCGGGCAGGCGCAGCCATTCTGCCGTACCCGCTGGGCTGACCCGCAGCACGCCGGCATGGGCCTCACTGACCACGTAGCGGTTGCC
Source organism: Pseudomonas sp. (assembly GCA_003488145.1). Taxonomy (GTDB): domain Bacteria; phylum Pseudomonadota; class Gammaproteobacteria; order Pseudomonadales; family Pseudomonadaceae; genus Stutzerimonas. Next base: position 89 of record DNMQ01000187.1, on the reverse strand, counting down.
CAGGCTGTCACAACTCAGACCTTCGAAATCCAGCTGACCACCCCGCACCTGGCCACTGACCCAGGCGCGCATGCGCATGCCCCAGGGCA
>DNMQ01000270.1 GCA_003488145.1 Pseudomonas sp. | reverse complement strand
CCGTGCAGCAGCAGCGGCCCGCCGGTAAGGGCGCGAAACGCCCAACCCTGTTGGCCGGTAGTGGTTTGCACCCGATAGTAGTCGCGCCGCGCGTCGGCACCATCCCACCAGCCGGACTCGATGCGCTCGGGGCCAGCCAGGGTGAGCAGACCCTCTTCGCGCAAGGGCTGCGGGGTGTTCAGCAGCCAGCCGGGGCGCAAACCTACTTGAGGCAAGGGTTCGGTGCGGGCGAGGCTGCTTTCCCGCCAGGCGCATTCCGGGCGGTGGTCCGCTCGTGCGCTCAGCGAGACTACGGCGTCGTCGCCCAGTCGGGCGCGGAGGCGTTCGCGCAGTTGCTCCCAGGACACATTCTGCTGCGGGCGCTCGTCGAACAAGGCCTGATGGGCCGGCGTGAAGGCTGGCAGATCACGAGCCAGCAGACGCACGGCCAGGACGGGGGCCGGCAGTTGCAGGTGCTCGAGGCGGCCACGGGTCAGTTCGAACAGCATGGCGGGCTCGCGTTCGGTACTGAGCAGGCCGACCGGCACCTCGCTGTCGGGCAGGCTGCGATGTTCCAGGTACAGACTGAAACGCTGGACGCCGCTGTCCCGCCCGGCGAGAAAGGCGGCCAGGTCGGCGGTCAGTCTGCGCAATGGAAACAGCAGGGCCTGGTGAGATTCGACTTCGAAATTCAGTTCGATGCGGATGTCGAAGACATCCGGCGGGCGGTAGAACTCCAGAGGCAGCGGCCGATGCCCGAGCAGGGTGTCGAGCTGGGCCAGCACTTCGGCCGGAAAGCGTCTGGCGAGGCTATCCCGCGGCAGGGCGAGCAGTTGATGAAGATGGCGCACGCCCATGCGTACCAGCGATGTGCTGACTTCGCGGGGCAGGCCGAGGCGCTCGACCGGCAGTACACCGAGCGCCTGATGCAGCGTGGCTGTATCGGTCACGGCCAGCCCGTCATGGGCATTGGCGAGGATGCGCGCGGCCGCCGGGTTGGGCGCCAGGGTGATGCGGTGGCGGAAGCCCAGAGCTGTGAGCTCCTTGCGTAGACGCGTCTCGAATCGTGGCCAGGGGCCGAACAGGCCGAGGCTGGAATGCACCTCCAACAGCAGGCAGCGCGGGTAGTGCAGGCTGACCTGGGCGCTGTAGCCGTAACCCCAGGCCGCCAGAAGCCGCTGCCAGCGTTCGATCATCAGCGGGTCGTAATCGGCGGTGGCGAAGTCGTGGGTCAATGCCTGGGCTGCGATCAGCGATTGCCCTGGCTTGAGGCCGAGCTTGCGGGCGGCTGCGTTGACGGCCTGCAGCACGCGGCGCTGTGGCGGGCCGGCGAGCAGGGCCAGCGGCGCGGCGGCATCGTCGCGGTGGCGCAAAACGCCGTCCATGGCCAGTTGCGGCAGCAGAATGCAGGCCCAGAGCATCGTCACGCCTGTTGCCAGGCGCTGGCCGGGAGCGCCTGTCCCGGAGCCAGGCCGCCGCGGCACTTGATGACACGCAGCTGCGCCGGCTGGGCCTCGATGGTCAGGCGTAGTGCCGCCGGTGATGGGTTATTTGCTTCACGCAGTGACCGATAGACGAAGCCCAGGGTTTGGCCGGATTCAGCAGCAATCTGCAAGCGCCTTAAGGCACGGTCATCAGCTTGTTGCGGCCAGCACAGCACGGCGGCACAACTGCCGGAACGTAGGCATTGTTCTGCAGCCCACAGCGCATCGCGGCCCTTTGCCTGGATGATGGTCAGCCACCGCAGGTCTACACCCGCGGCCAGCCAAGCCTGGGGGTAAGGTCGATGAGGGGGCGTTATCAGCACCACCCGCTCGCCAGCGGTGGTCAGTCGTGCAAGGGTCGGCCACAGCAGATTCAGCTCGCCGATGCCCGTGGCCGCGATGAGGAACTCGCTGATGGCCGACTCCGGCCAGCCGCCGCCGGGCAGGAACTCATCCAGTGTGGCATTTCCGGTCGGCTGAACGGCCGTGCGAGACGTTATGGCTTGGCCACGCCAGACGCGACGTGTATCCAGCAGGCTATCGAGGGCGACCACTGCGGTCATGAAGAGGCATCCAGAATAACTGTATATAGATACAGTATTTGGCCTGCGGCGAGTTGGTCAAGCGCGATGCGATGAGTGAGCGCGGCACTTAATCTGTTCGAGCGCATGCTCTCTCCGTGGAAGGCGGGGCCAGCCTGAAAGCTGCTCGGCCATTAGGCGTCGCCAAGCCCTGATCACTGCTTGTGCTCGGAAAACCCGTCGATTAGCATTCGCGCCCGGGATAAGAGGCCGCAGTGCTCATGTTTGCTGCTTCCCGGCCATATCGAGATTGGAAAGCCCGGTTCGCCCGCGATCCGGGCTTTTTCTTTGCTGTTCGGGGCGCATGATGGTCCTGTGTCGACGAAGCTGAACGAGGGAAATGCCATGCGCGAGCGTTTGTTGGCTGCGGAAAAGGTTAAGTCGATCGAATGGCTGGACGGGCGCCTGAACCTGCTCGATCAGCGCAAGCTTCCCGTCGAAGAGATTTGGTGCAGCCATGATTCTGCGGCGTCGGTCGCTGCGGCGATTCGGGATATGGTCGTGCGCGGCGCGCCGGCAATCGGAATCAGCGCAGCCTATGGCCTGGTCCTTGCCGTGCGTGCCCGTATCGCCGACGGCGGTGATTGGCGGCAGGCCCTGGAGGAAGACTTCAAGGTGCTGGCCGATTCCCGTCCCACCGCAGTCAATCTGTTCTGGGCTCTGAACCAGATGCGCGAACGACTGGATCGCCTCAAGCCGGGTGAAGACCCGTATGCAGCGTTGGAAGCCCAGGCCATCTCCATCCATGACAGCGATCGCGAGGCAAATCTGGCGATGGCGCAGTTTGGCGTCGACCTCATCCGCCGCCATCAGGGCAATCCGCAGAACCTGCTCACCCATTGCAATACCGGCGCCCTGGCGACCGGCGGTTTCGGCACCGCGCTCGGTGTCATCCGCGCGGCGCATCTCGACGGGCTGGTGGAGCGCGTCTACGTGGACGAAACCCGCCCCTGGCTGCAGGGTTCTCGCCTGACCGCCTGGGAGCTGCTGGGCGATGGCGTGCCGGCCACGTTGAACGTCGATTCGGCGGCCGCCCATCTGATGAAGTCGCGCGGTATTTCCTGGGTGATCGTCGGGGCGGATCGCATCACCGCCAACGGCGATGTGGCGAACAAGATCGGTACCTACCAGCTTGCGGTCCTGGCGATGCACCACGGTGTGCGTTTCATGGTGGTGGCGGCGAGTTCGACCATCGACATGGCGCTGGAGAGCGGCGAGGAGATCCAGATCGAGGAACGCGCCGGCAGCGAGCTGCTTGAGGTCGACGGTCGGCGCTTCGCGGCTGATGTCGAGGCATTCAATCCGGTGTTCGACGTGACGCCGGCCGATCTCATCGATGCCATTGTCACCGAGAAAGGCGTGGTCGAGCGGCCGAGTGCCGCGAAGATGGCCGAACTGATGAGCCGCAAACGGCTGCACTGAGCAACGATCGGTCGCGCTCGGGTGTGGTGTGCAAGCCGGTTTTGCTCCGTGCAAGGCTCAGTTTATAGCAGTCGTCTGTGTTACCATCCCGCGCTTAT
>DNMQ01000164.1 GCA_003488145.1 Pseudomonas sp. | reverse complement strand
GCTCGACCCCCTGGACCACCAGATCACAGGCTGCCTGGAAGGCCGCCGACTGGGTGTAGTCGGCAGCCATGGCGCGATAGAGCGGATCACCGGCATTCTGCTGGTCGACCACCTTGGCCATGCGCTCCAGGGTTTCCTGCACCTGCTCGCGGCTGACCACACCGTGGTGCAGCCAGTTGGCAATGTGCTGGCTGGAGATACGCAGGGTGGCGCGGTCCTCCATCAGGCCGACGTTGTGGATGTCCGGCACCTTGGAGCAGCCGACGCCCTGCTCGACCCAGCGCACCACATAACCGAGGATGCCCTGGCAGTTGTTGTCCAGCTCCTGCTGCTTCTCCTCAGCGCTCCACTTGTCCTCGGCGACCACCGGGATGGTCAGCAGGTCGTTGAGCAGTTGATCGCGCTCGGCGGCCAGATCGACCTTTTCCAGCTCGCTCTGCACGGCCTGCACGTTCACCTGGTGATAGTGCAGCGCATGCAGGGTGGCGCCGGTCGGCGACGGCACCCAGGCGGTGTTGGCACCGGATTTCGGATGGCCGATCTTCTGCTCGAGCATGGCCGCCATCAGGTCCGGCATGGCCCACATGCCCTTGCCGATCTGCGCCTTGCCGCGCAGGCCGCAGGCCAGGCCGACCAGCACGTTGTTGCGCTCGTAGGACTGGATCCACGGAGTGGACTTCATGTCGCCCTTACGCAGCACAGGGCCGGCTTCCATGCAGGTGTGCATCTCGTCGCCGGTACGGTCGAGGAAGCCGGTGTTGATGAACGCCACGCGGTGCTTGGCCGCGGCAATGCAGGCCTTGAGGTTGGCGCTGGTGCGGCGCTCCTCGTCCATGATGCCCATTTTCAGGGTATAGCGAGGCACACCGATCAGGTCCTCGACGCGACCGAACAGCTCGTCGGCGAAGGCGACTTCCTTCGGCCCGTGCATCTTCGGCTTGACGATGTAGACGCTGCCGGTGCGGGAGTTGCCCTTGCGCTCCAGGTCATGTTTGGCGATCAGGCTGGTGAACACACCGTCCATGATGCCTTCCGGGATCTCGCGGCCGTCTTCCAGCAGGATCGCCGGGTTGGTCATCAGGTGGCCGACATTGCGGATGAACAACAGCGAGCGACCGTGCAGCTTCAGCTCACCACCATTGGGCGCGCTGTATTCGCGGTCCGGGTTCAGGCGTCGGACGAAGCTCGAGCCACCCTTGGCGACTTCTTCGCTGAGGGTGCCCTGGGCGATGCCCAGCCAGTTGCGATAGGCCAGCACCTTGTCTTCGGCGTCGACTGCGGCGACCGAGTCCTCGCAATCGAGGATGGTGGAAACCGCGGACTCGACCAACAGGTCCTTCACGCCGGCGGGATCGGTCTGGCCGATCGGGCTGTTCGGGTCGATCTGGATTTCGACGTGCAGGCCGTTGTTCTTCAGCAGCACGGCCTTCGGCTCGACCGCTTCACCCTGGAAGCCGACGAACTTCTCCGGCTGCTTGAGCCCGGTGACGCTGCCGTTCTCCAGGGTGACCTTGAGCTGGCCGTCCTGCACGCGGTAGGCGGTGGCGTCGGCATGGCTGCCCTGCGCCAGCGGCGCGGCCTGATCGAGGAAATTGCGCGCGTAGGCAATGACCTTGGCGCCACGGACTTCGTTGTAGCCCGGCCCCTTCTGCGCACCGCCCTCTTCGGAGATGGCGTCGGTGCCGTAGAGCGCGTCGTACAGCGAGCCCCAGCGGGCGTTGGCGGCGTTCAGCGCATAGCGGGCGTTCATGATCGGCACCACCAGCTGCGGGCCGGCCTGGGTGGCGATCTCGCTGTCAACGTTGGCGGTTTCGATCTTCACCTCGCCCGGCACCGGCAGCAGGTAGCCGATGGATTCAAGGAAGGCACGGTAGGCGGCCATGTCTTTGATCGGGCCTGGGTTGGCCTTGTGCCAGCTGTCCAGCTCGACCTGCATACGGTCACGTTCGGCGAGCAGCTCACGGTTCTTCGGCGCCAGGTCATGGACCAGGGCGTCCAGGCCCTGCCAGAAGGCCGCGGCTTCGATACCGGTGCCCGGCAGGACTTCGTCTTCGATGAAACGCTGCAGATTGGCCGCGACTTGCAGGCGGCCCAGGGTTACACGCTCGGTCATCAGTCGTTCTCCTTGTCTGTTCAGTTGGCCAGGGCAGCAACGCCGGCCTTGGCGATCTGGGCATCCTGCGCGGCGGTCACGCCGGAGACGCCCACCGAGCCGATCACCTGGCCGTCGACGACCAGCGGCACGCCGCCTTCCAGCGAGCAGACCACCGGTGCGGAGAGGAAGGCGCTGCGACCACCGTTGACCATGTCTTCATAACCCTTGGTTTCGCGACGGCCGAGGGCCGAGCTGCGGGCCTTCTCGGTGGCGATGTAGGCGGCGATCGGCGCGCAGCCGTCCAGACGCTCCAGCGCCAGCGGATGGCCGCCGTCGTCGGCGACGACGATGGTCACGGCCCAGCCGTTGGCCTGCGCCTCGGCACGGGCGGCGGCGAGGATTGTGGCGACTTCGGTCTGGCTCAGTACGGCTTTGCTTTTCATCTCGATTCTCCTGTCTTCGTATTTCGGTTGTTCGCTGGCCGCCCTGACTGGGCGACCGAACCATGAGGCGTTGCTACTGCATCGATTCCTCGACCACTTCGATCCAGTGCTTGACCGGCGTGCGGCCGGCGCCGTCGAGGTGGGTCTGGCAGCCGATGTTGGCGGTGACGATCACTTCCGGCTTGCCGCTTTCCAGCGCGTTGAGCTTGTTGTCGCGCAGCTGGTGGGAAATCTCCGGCTGGGTGATCGA
>DNMQ01000422.1 GCA_003488145.1 Pseudomonas sp. | reverse complement strand
GATGCCGCCGATGAAGGCGACCTCGCCATCGACCACGACGATCTTGCGATGCATGCGCCGGAACACGTTGAGCCGGCGGCCGAGTAGGCGCTTGCCGGGATCGAACATGTGAATACGCACGCCGACGCGGGTCATGGCGGTGACGAAATCACCGCACAGGTCCGCCGAGCCGTAGCCGTCCACAGTCACATCGACGCTGGCGCCGTTTTCCGCGGCGGCGATCAGCGCTTTCTGCAGCTCCGCGCCTACCTTGTCCTGGAACAGGATGAAGGTTTCCAGCAGCACTTCTTTCTTGGCCTGGGCGATGACCTCGAACACTCGAGGAAAGAACTCTTCGCCGTTTTCCAGTAACTGAAGGCGATTCCCGTCTCTCCAGTGGTAACTCATAGATGTATCTCCACCGCAAGGGGCAGATGATCGGACAAGTGCGTCCAGGGTTTGTTACCGAGGATTCGCGCATCGTGGCTGCTGGCATTGCGCACATAGATGCGGTCCAGGCGCAGCATCGGCCAGCGTGCCGGGAAGGTTTTCGCCACCTGACCCTGGGAAACGGCGAAGACCTCATGCAGGCCAGCACAGCGGTCCAGGGTCCTGGTGGCCTTGAGTCGCCAGTCGTTGAAGTCTCCCGCGACCACCACGGGCGCACCTTCGGGCAGCGAGTCGAGCAGGTTGCAGAGCAGTTCCAGCTGCTGCTGACGGTGCGACTCGCGCAGCCCAAGGTGTACGCAGATCGCGTGAAACTCGTCGTGCCCCGGCACTTGCAGCACGCTATGCAACAGGCCGCGGCGTTCCGGGCCGGCGATGGAAATGTCGAGGTTCTCGTAGCGGATGATCGGAAACTTCGACAGCACGGCGTTGCCATGGTCGCCGTCCGGGTAGACCGCGTTGCGGCCGTAGGCGAAATCGGTCCAGATGCTGTCGGCCAGAAACTCGTACTGTGGCGTGGACGGCCAGTTGTGAAAGCGCAACGCGTGCTTATCGTGGGTGCCGAGAACTTCCTGCAGGAACACCACATCCGCCGAGACGCTGCGCACCGCTTCACGCAGCTCGGGGAGGATGAAGCGACGGTTGAGTGCGGTGAAGCCCTTGTGCGTATTGACCGTGAGAATGCGGATCGAATTGACCGCTGTCGCCATGTGGGCATCGAGGTCGGCGCTTTCGATCGGGTGATTTTTGTCCAGAGTCAAACCATTGCTCCTTCCAGTTGGCCGGGCGTGGCCTGCAGGTGTTCATCCAGGTCGAGCCGGCGCAGCAGTTGCCGCGCGTCATAGGGCGCGCGAACCTTCACGTCGTTGTCGAAGTAGCAGTACACCGCGCGGGATTTGCGCGGCCGCGGCTTGCGCGGGCTGGTCAGTCGCGCGTCATCGGGCTGGTCGCCGTCGCTCCAGCGCTGAATGCGTTGACACCAGTGGTCCAGCGCGGCATCGGTGTAACCGCTGGTATAGAGCTCTTCCGCGCCATGCAGGCGGATGTAGACGAAGTCGCTGGTGAGGTCTTCTAGGTGCGGCCACTTGCCGGCAGTGTCTGCCACCACCAGCGCGACCCGGTACTTGCGCAGCAGGTCGATGAATTCGGGCTCGGCGAAACTGGCGTTGCGGATTTCTACCGCGTGCCGCATCGGCCGCTTGCGGTCGATGGACAGGTAGCTGCGCCCCTCCATGCGGGGCTCGCATCCTTTGGCGATGGCCAGCGCGGCTTTGGTGTCGTGGGGCAGCTGGCGAAGGAAAGTCTCGAACAGTTCCGCATCGAATTTGAACGAAGGCGGGAACTGCCAGAGGATCGGCCCGAGTTTTTCCTTGAGCTGGAAGATTCCCGAAGCGAAGAAGTTGGCGATGGGCTTCTCCACATCGTTAAGACGGCGTACGTGGGTGATGTAGCGTGGCCCCTTGATGCTGAAAACGAAGCCCTTTGGCGTATCGGTGTACCAGTCGGTATAGCGCTCCGGGGTCTGCAGCGAATAGAACGAGCCATTGATCTCGATGCTGCTCACCGCGCGCGAGGCGAACTGCAGTTCCTTCTTCTGCGTCAGCCCCTTGGGGTAGAAATCGCCGCGCCAGGGCGCGTAACGCCAGCCGGATATGCCGATATGAATGTTCGTCATGGGCCGGCCCTACCGTGCAATCAGGACAGACGAGGCGCTTGCCGGATTACTGGCGGCGGTAGCTGCTACGCAGGGCGTTGCACCGGTGACGGGGTTGACCGCTTTCATAACCACTCCAATTCGCCCAGACAGGTGCGCAATCGCCGATGCGCACATCTGTTCCGACTTTTGCGCGCAGTAGCGGTTCACCTTTTCTATCGCGGTGGTGGCAGTTTTAGCGTGCGGGCTGCGCTCTGGACCGCGGTCTTGCGGCTGAAGTGGAGCGGATTCAGCCCGACGACAGGCTCCACGGCAGGTCAGCGGAAAAGGCGTCGACCAAATAATCGATCATCACCCGGACCTTGGCCGGAGGACGTCTATCGGGCGGGTAGACCACGTGAATTCCACCAAGCTCGACGCACGGCTGATCCAGTTCGAGGGCGACCAGTTCACCGCTGCGCAACGCCTTGGCGACAATGAATTGCGGCTGGTAGATCACGCCCTGTCCACCGACCGCGGCGGCCACCAGGGCTTCCCCATTGTTGGCGACCAGATCGCCGTTGACTGCGATCCGCACCTCGGCATTGCGACCGAACGGCCAGACCTTGCCCGCGGCGAGGCTCGCCAGGCTGTAGCCGAGACAGTTGTGCTGCCCCAGGTCGGCGACGCTGCGCGGCACGCCTCGCTCATCCAGATAGCGCGGCGCGGCACAGACCAACAATGGGGAATCGGCAAGCTGGCGGGCCTGCATGGGACTGTCCTGCAGCCTGCCAATGCGAACGGCCATGTCCCAGCCGCCATCGATCAGGTCGATCCGGCTGTCGGTCAGGCCGAGTTCCACTTTCACCGCGGGATGGCGACGGCTGAACTCCGGAATGAGCGGGGCGATGAATTGCGTGCCGAACGTCAGCGGCACATTCATGCGCAACAGCCCGGTGGCCTCGATCCGCTGCGACGCAACGCTGGCCTCGGCTTCCTCTATCTCCGGGAGGATGCGCTGGCAGGCCTCCAGATAGTTGCTGCCGGCCTCGGTCAGGCTCAGGCGACGGGTGCTGCGGTGGAACAACTTGACCCCGAGACGGGCCTCCAGCGCATCGACATGCTTGCTGGCCATCGCTGGCGACATTTCCAGATGGCGCGCCGCCGCCGAGAGGCTGCCAGCCGCGGCAGCGCGGGCGAATACGCGCATGCCAGTGATTCTGTCGAGCATCGCGGCTCCTACTCTTGGTTAAAACTGTCTGTGCTTTTTAGCAGGTTCTCTCACTAGTGAGTGTAGGTCATGCTTTGTCGCACGTCCTTCAGGGAGCCCGATGATGATTGCCAGTGATCCTGCTACCGATCGAACCATGCCGACGCTGTTCGTGCCGCATGGCGCCGGGCCTTGCTTCTTCATGGAGTGGAACCCGCCGACCGCCTGGAACGCCATGGCTGATTTCCTCAGGGGCATCGCCGCGACACTGCCGGCGAAACCGACGGCCATCGTGCTGATTTCCGGGCACTGGCTGCAGCCGACGTTCAGCGTCACCAGCGCTGCGCGGCCGGCATTGGTCTACGACTATCACGGCTTTCCGCCACACACCTATGAACTGCACTACCCGGCACCGGGCGATCCGGCACTGGCCAGCCGAATCGCCGGCTTGCTCGACGGTGCGGCACTTGGCGGTCGTGAGGATGCCCAGCGTGGCTTCGACCACGGCATGTTCATCCCGCTGAAGCTGATGTTCCCGGACGCGGACATCCCGGTGGTGCAACTCTCGTTGCGCAGCGACCTCGACCCGCAGGCACACATCGAGGCCGGTCGCGCGCTGCAGGCGTTGCGCTGCGAGGGCGTGCTGATCGTCGGTAGCGGCATGAGCTTTCACAACATGCGCGGCTATGGCGACCCGCGTTTCGCTCCGATTTCGGACGAATTCGATCATTGGCTCACCGCTGCGGTCGAACTGCCGCCCGGCGAGCGAGACCGGGCGCTGCAGCGCTGGGAAGACGCTCCGGCGGCGCGCCTGTGTCATCCGCCGAGGGCCGAGGAACACCTGATCCCGCTGCTGGTGGCTGCCGGCGCAGCGGGTGATTCGAACGGACGCAAGGTCTTCAGCGACCGCGTCATGCACACCACGCTGTCGGCCTACCGTTTTGGCTGACGCGCACATTTCATCGAGGGGAACACCATGTACCGTTCACAAAGCCGAATCACGGCGAGCAATCCGTCGCGCCTGATCAAGCGCCTGTGCAATCACTGGCGGCACAAGTTTCCCGTGCAGCTGGACGAGCAGGGCGGCGACATCGAACTGCCGCTCGGCCGCTGCAGCCTGCGCGCCAACGAGGGCGTGCTGGACGCAAAATTGGAGTCCACCGATCGGGCACAGCTGCAGCAGTTGCAGAAGGTGGTCGCCGATCACCTGGCGCGCATGGCCGGCGACGAGCCGCTTGGCATAGCCTGGCAGACCGAAACCGGTGCCGAGCCAGCCGCACAGCCGGCCGAAAACCGCGCGCTGGATTCCAGAAGCCGCTATGGCACCGTTTCGCGGGTACTCCACTGGCCGATGGCACTGCTGACTGTATGGCAGTTCCTCAAGCTGGGTGACCGCATCGAAGAGGGGGAGCACTGGGTCGGGCAGACACTGGAGCCCTGGCACGTATCCCTGGGGGCCGTGCTGCTGGTTCTGGTGCTGCTGCGCATCTTCTGGTCGGCCAGCCAGCTGAGCCGACGGCCGCTGCACGACCCGGCCACGGCCTGGCTGGTCAAGGCTGGGCACCTGGCGCTGTATGTCTGCATGGTGGCGATGCCGATCTCCGGCGTGCTCTATCTGGTCGGCAATGGCTACGGTCTGAAGGTGTTCGGCCAGCAGCTGGTGGAGAAGGGGCCTGAGATCGCCTGGGCGGCCTCGATCGGTGGTCTGCACTCGCCGCTGGCCTGGCTGACCGTGCTGCTGGTGATCGGGCATATCGGCGCTGCGCTGTATCACCGGCTGGTGAAGCGCGACGACATCATGCAGCGCATGCTCTAGGGTCTGGCTTCACTGGCTGCTCAGCGCAAAGTTCGGCAGCGAGCTAACCGGCTGGTTGAAGCGGAAGGGGATCGACAACATCGAGCTGCCATAGGCCTTTTGCACCACGAAGTGCAGGTGTGGTCCGGTGCTGCGGCCGGTGTTGCCGGACTTGCCCAACAGCGTGCCGAGCTTGACCTGCTGCCCTGGCTTGACCCGCACCGATCCGCGGCTCAGATGCAGGTAGGCGCTGTGGGTGCCGTCCTCGTGTTCGATGCGCACGTAGTTGCCGGCCGGGTCGGGAAACCGGCCGCCCTGGCCGTTGCGAATCTTCACCACGGTGCCCGCCCGAGCCGCCACGATAGGGGTGCCGACAGGCATGGCGATATCCACCGCATAACGACCGCTCGGCGAGTTGTGGCTGAAGTCGCCGCCAGCGCCCTGGGAGATGCGGAACGGCCCGCCTTGCCACGGCAGCGCGTACGCCGGCCCTTCGACCGAAACCGAGTCAGGCTGATCCGGCTCCGGC
>DNMQ01000421.1 GCA_003488145.1 Pseudomonas sp. | reverse complement strand
ATATGAAACAGCTCGACATGCGCATGCTGCACCAGCTCTTCATCGGTGAGCTGGCGAGGGTCGTAGCGCGATATGGACGATGGGGTTTTAGTCAAGACGCTTCGAGCCGGCAATCAAAGTCACGGCCGCCATTCATGGAAACCGGAAAAAAGGCGACGTACTTTACCAGAATCGGATGGCTAGCGGCTGCCGACGCGCTGCTCGAGCAGCACTTTGTTGGCAACCGAAGCCAGCTCGCCGTCATCGGTCAGCAGCAATGTCTTGACCGTCCCGATCTCCTCGATCTGCCCTTCGATGTCTGCCAGGCGCACCCGCTGGCCCACTTCGTACAGCTCGCGAACATATATACCTGCCAGGATCTGGCCGACCAGTTCGCGGCTACCGAGACCGAACGCCAGCGCCACCGCAAGGCCAAAGGTGATCAGCACGATGGCGATGACGTAGTTCAGCAGTTCGGTCTTGACCTCCAGCTGACCAATAGCCACCGAGATGCTGATGATGATCACCAGACCCTGTGCAATCCGGGCCAGGCCGTTGGCGTAGTCCAGCCCCACGCTTTCCGCAGCGCCGCGAACGAGACCACTGAGCACCTGTGCGAGCAGCACGCCAGCCAGCAGAATCAGCGCCGCACCGAATACTTTCGGCACGTAGAGCGCAAGCATGTCCAGGGTCGCCGATACCCGCTCCAGTCCGAGCGATTCCGCAGCCGAAACCAGGAAAATCAGGAGGACGAACCAGTACACCACCTTGCCGATCAAGGCCGATACCGGAATGCGTATGCCCGCCCGTCCCAGCAACTTGGTGAGGCCGGTTCCGGCCATCAGGCGATCCAGCCCCAGTTTGGCGAGAACCTTGGAAAGCAGCGTGTCCAGGAGCTTGGCCACCACGAAACCGAGCAGCACCACGACCAGTGCGCCGAAAAGGCGGGGAATGAAGGCCGCGACAGATGCCCAGAGCGAACTCATCGCCGCCAGCAGACTTTGGGTCCAGGGATCGAATTCCATGATCAATCAGCCTTATCGAACGAACGGTGGGAGGTGCCTCGACGAGAGACGGGAGCGAGATGGCCTTTGCCGCTGTTGGCGGCCATCATCAGTGCTTGCAGCCAGTGGCCGATCAGCGCGAACAGGTCGCCAGCCCCTACCTGACGGTTGGCCGTTTTCAGAACGCGCCCCAGACAAGCATCGTCGTCATGGACGGACGGCTTGTTGAGCAGGTCGCGCAGGGATTCTTCGAAGGGATCGCGCATGCAAACCTCGCAAAAGTATGTCGCCTAGACGGCCTACGACCGGGTGGGAGTCACATTCATAGCCAACGCAAACGGCGAAGCATCCACCACTGCAGCAAGGCGATACTGCCGATCAGTACGCAGGCTACGGCGAACCCGTACGGGAAGTCGGCACCTGGGATACCCCCGACGTTGATTCCGAGCAACCCGGTGAGAAAGCTGAGCGGCAGAAAAAAGCCCGTAATGATAGCAAGCAGATACATGGTCCGGTTCATCCGCTCGCTCAGCCTGCGGTGTTCAGACTCCAGCACGAGATTGATCCGCTCCCGGACCATTTCGAGCTCTTCGAGGTAACGGGTCAGGCGGTTGCTGAGCTCGTTCCAATACTCGGTATCGTCATCGACGAACCAGCTCAGTCCGTTGCGCGTCAGCTGCCCGTAGAGCTCCCGCTGGGGCAGCAGGAACCGGCGCAGGCCAGCCGCCTGCCGACGCAAGGAGAGCATCGAATCGTGCTCGGGGGTGTAGCGCTCGTTCGCCTCAAGCGCTTCTTCTTCCTTATCGATCCGCTCGGAAAGCTGCATGACGAGGTCATCGACGCGGTCGGTCATCGCCTCGGCGAGATAGATCAGCAGCTCAGACGCGGTCTTCGGCCCTCTTCCCTCCGACAGCAGCTGTATGACCACTTCCGTAGATCGCAATGGCCGCAGCCGAAGGGAAATGACGCGTTGCCGATCGGCGAACACGCGCACGGACACCATGTCTTCCGGTTCCGCATCGGGGTTCAGATTGACGCCGCGCAGGAAAAGCAGCAGCTCCTCCTGAGGCAAGGCCAGCATGCGGGGCCGCGTGTTCTCTTCCAGCAGCACATCGCAGGCAAACGCACTGAGTCCGCTCTGCCTGCGCAACCATTGCTGCGCCTGGGGTTGGCTGCGATCCCAGTGCAACCAGAGGCTTTCATGCGCCTGCAGTTGCAAGGTCGGCAGGGCCTGATAGCCGATCTGTCGGGCTCCGCCGCTGCCATCCAGAACAAACGCGTGGATCAGGCCGTTTTGCTCGCTATGAGATTCCCGCATCGATGTACCGTCGTCACTCATGAAAAGCCCGGCGAAGCCGGGCTCGGAACAGATGACGGGCATGCCCGCCAGTGCAGCGGATTACTGGGGCATCGACAGCGGCTCTGGCGACACAATGATGCCGTTGTTATCGGCATACACGTACTCACCCGGACGGAACGTCACGCCGCAAAAGGTCACCGGGACGTTGAGATCGCCAATTCCACGCTTGTCGGTCTTCATCGGGTGGCTGGCCAGGGCCTGTACGCCCAGCTCGGTCTGAGCGAGCACGTCGACGTCACGTACGCAGCCGTAAATGATCAGACCTTCCCAGCCATTGCGTGCCGCTTTCTCGGCAAGCATGTCGCCCAGCAGCGCACGGCGCAGCGAGCCACCACCGTCGACGACCATCACCTTGCCGGTACCGTCGACGTCAACCTGGTCCTTGACCAGCGAGTTGTCCTCGAAGCACTTGATGGTCACGATCTCCCCACCGAAGGAATCGCGACCGCCGAAATTGCTGAACAGCGGTTCGACGACCTGTACCAGGTCAGGATAGGCGTCGCACAGATCAGGCGTGACGTATTGCATGG
>DNMQ01000420.1 GCA_003488145.1 Pseudomonas sp. | reverse complement strand
CCCTGCAGCCAGTCGACGGTCAGCTGTTCGAGCCCCGGATAGCAGCGGCCCCGCCCGTGAAACAGCCGCCGTATCTCCTCGGGCGCAGCGGCCAGGGCGTCGAGCAGGTGTCGTTCGAGGATCGTGAGGGGGGCGGTGGTCATGGGACGGGCATCTTGGCAGCGGGCCGTGCATTCTAAACGGCGTAGCCGTCTGGGAGCATGCCCGCGTGGCGTTTGCTTGGCCGGCAAGAACCGGCTCGTCAGGCGGCGGAAACTATGCGCGACGGCCAATTGCCCAATCTAGCGTCAGCGAACACTGGCATCGCACTCTTCTGCCGAGCCCTATCGGTCCACGTTAAGGACACCCGATGAAGCATCCAAAACTCATCCACCACGGCGCTCGCGAAGGCGTGACCGGCTCGTGTCATCAATTGTGGATGGACGAAAACAGCAGCGTACTGATCGACTGCGGGCAATTTCAGGGCGACGACGAAGCGGGGCACGAAGATGAGCTGGCGCTGGACTTCTCCGTCGAGGGTGTCAAGGCGCTGATCGTGACGCACGTGCACATCGACCATGTCGGGCGTATCCCGAACCTCCTGGCAGCGGGCTTCGACGGGCCGATCCTGTGCAGCGAACCGTCCGCCCGGCTGCTGCCGATCGTACTGGAGGATGCCTTCCGGCTCTCCATCAGCCGTGACCAGGACCAACTGGAGCGCTACCTCAAGGTCGTCGAGCAGCGCATCATCGCCCTGCCCTACGATCACTGGTTCACCCTCAACGAAACCGACGGCCGCGCGTGCAAGGTACGCCTGCAGCCGGCCGGGCATGTGCTGGGTTCGGCCTACGTCGAGCTGGAGCTCAGCGAGGGCTCCGACGTCCAGCGCGTGGTATTCAGCGGCGACCTGGGCGCCCCACATTCACCGCTGCTGCCGGACCTGGTTCCGCCCGAACGCGCCGATCTGCTGATTCTCGAAAGCACCTATGGCGACCGCCGTCACGAGGATCGCGCGCACCGCCGCGAACGGTTGCAGGCAGCCATCGAGCGGGCGCTGGCCGACCAGGGCACGGTACTCATTCCGTCGTTCAGTATCGGCCGAACGCAGGAGCTGCTGTTCGAGCTGGAGGAAATCCTCCACGAGAAGCGCGAAGCGGCCGAAGCCAGCGGCACGCCTGTCGAAGCGCCAGAACAGGCCAGGGATGGCGACCCCGATATCGACTGGCCGCAGCTTCCCATCATCCTCGACTCGCCGCTCGCCAGCCGCTTCACCGCCACCTACAAGGAGTTGCAAGGCTACTGGGACGAAGACGCCCGTCATCGCCTGGAGGAAGGCCGCAAGCCGCTGTCGTTCAAGCAGCTCATCACCGTCGACAGCCATGACGAACACATGCGCATCGTCGAACACCTCGCACAGACCGCACGCCCGGCCATCGTCATCGCCGGCAACGGCATGTGCTCGGGCGGACGCATCGTCAATTACCTCAAGGCCATGCTGGGGGACCCGCGACACAACGTGGTGTTCGTCGGCTACCAGGGCAAGGGCACGCCGGGACGGGACATACAGACCTACGGGCCGGACGGCGGCTTCGTCGATCTGGACGCAGAGCGCATCGACATCCGCGCCGGCATCGACAGCGTCGGTGGCTATTCCGCCCACGCCGACCAGGCGGACCTGGTGGGCTTCGTCACGCGCATGCAGCAATGGCCGAGCGAGGTCCGCCTGATCCACGGCGAGGACCAGGCCAAGCAGCGCCTGGCCGAGGTGCTCCGCGAGCGCTACGAGCAGGCCAGCCGGCAAGGCCGGGTGGTTATCCCATGAGGCCCGCGAGCCCCATCCTCATGGCTGATCCCGATGCGTGACAGCTGGCCACCGGGCAGCATGCCCGCGCGAAGCCAGCTACAGTGCAAGTTCACGTCAAACCCAAGCGAGGGGCCCATGCTCAATCATGTAATCGTCGGTTCGAATGACATAGAACGGTCGAAGCGCTTCTACGATGCCGTGCTCGGCGTACTCGGCGCAGGCGAGCCGATGCTGCACAAGGCCCCGACCGGGCACACCCGGTACTTCTATCGCCACGACGGCAGCACGTTCGGAATTACCGAGCCCATCAACGACGAACAAGCCACCGCGGCCAACGGCGGCACCATTGGCTTCAAGTGCAGCTCGCCGGAGCAGGTCCGGGCGTTTCACGAGGCCGGTCTCGCCAACGGCGGCAGTACCTGCGAGGACCCGCCGGGCGAGCGTGACGGCAGCCTGGGCCGGATGTTCGTCGCCTATGTGCGTGACCCCGACGGCAACAAACTGTGCGCGATCCATCGCATGAAGTGACGCGCCGCCCACTGGGCATTGCCATGGATGCGTCAGGGCCGGCTGACGCATCGCCGTTGGCAGGCGGCATGGCCGCCCGCTCACCCCGGTCTCACGGCTCGACGATGAGACCGACGCCGCGCCCACGCGGGTCAGACCCGGTCTGCAGACGTCTGCCGTCGACGCGAATCGCCTGGATGTCACCCATCAACCAGCCCTGATCCTCCAGCGTATAGCCCATGGCTTCCAGCGCTTGCGCCACCTCTCCGGTCAGCGGCGCATGGGCGTCGTAGTAGATCGTGTCCTTGGGCAACAGCTGGTGGTGCACCCGCTGCGCGGCCACGGCTTTTTCCAGCGGCAGGCCGAAGTCGTAAACGTTGTTTAGCACCTGGAAGATCGAGGTGAAGATGCGCGAGCCGCCGGGTGTACCCAGCACCAGTCTGACCTTGCCGTCGCGGGTGACGATGCTCGGGCTCATGGACGACAGCATGCGCTTGCCGGGTTCGATGGCGTTGGCGTCGCTGCCGACCACGCCGAAGGCATTGGCCACACCTGGCTTGGCACTGAAGTCGTCCATTTCGTCGTTGAGCAAGAAGCCGGCACCCTTGACCACCACGCCGCTGCCGTAGTCCAGGTTGAGGGTGTAGGT
>DNMQ01000418.1 GCA_003488145.1 Pseudomonas sp. | reverse complement strand
TCGACGAGATCACCCGCCAGCTGCGCTTCGACATCCCCTTGCTCAGCCAGCGCCTGACGGGCGTGATCGATCAGCTGAGCAGCGATGCACAACTGCGCGAGCTGCGCATCGGTCTGTTCGGTGCCAGCACCGGTGCGGCCGCGGCGCTCACCACCGCGGCTTCGCGCCCAGCCGACATCGCGGCAGTGGTCTCGCGCGGGGGGCGCGTCGACCTGGCCGAGCCGTCGCTGGCACGAGTCCACGCCGCTTCGCTGTTCATCGTCGGCAGCCGCGACCTGGAGGTGCTGGAGCTCAACCGTGCCGCCGCGGCACGACTGCAGTGCGAGCACCAGCTGGTGGTGGTGCCCGGCGCGAGCCACCTGTTCGAGGAGCACGGCACGCTGGAAGAGGTGGCGCGCCTGGCCGGCGACTGGTTCGTGCGGCACCTGGTATAGCCGCACGCCGGCCACCGCCCGATCAGCCGCGGCGGCGCAGCAACGAGAACACCGTCAGCGCGCCCAGCGCCAGGGCGGCGGTGGTCGCCACCGGGTGTTGCGAGGCGCGGGTATACAGGCTGTGCTGCAGCACCACTCCGGGATAGGCGCCATGGGCATGCCCGGCGCCGCCCTGGCTGCTGTCGGCTTCGTGCAGTTGGCCGCGACGGTTGGCATCCGGACGGCCGCTGACGATTGTCGGGGCGATGAAGCGGCGGCGCAGCCAGTCCACCAGGCGCGGCGCGTTCTGTTCGAGGCGGCTGAGCAGCTTGCCGTTGCCGATGTAGACGTCGCGCTGTGGGTGTTCGGCCGCATGCAGGATGGCCTGGGCGACCACCTCCGGCGCGTACACCGGCGGTGGGAAGTTCGGTGCGCTCTCCAGCTCGTTCTTCGAGTGATCCATGAACGGCGTATCGGTCGCCACCGGCCGCACCAGCGTCACCGAGACCGGAGCGCGATCCTGTTCCAGCTCCAGCCGCAGCACGTCGGTCAGCGCCTTCACCGCGTGCTTGCTGGCGCTGTAGCTGGCGTGGAAGGGCAGCGCCACCACCGACTCCAGGCTGCCTATGTTGATGATCGAGCCGCCACGTGGGCGCAGGTGCGCCGCGGCGATGCTGGAGCCATAGAAGGTGCCCCAGAAGTTGGTCTGCATGACGCGCTGGTGATCCTCGTCGCTGACGTCGCCGAGGCGACCCCAGACCGATGATCCGGCGTTATTGATCCAGGTGTCGAAGCCGCCGAAACGCTCGATCACCTGGTCGGCAGCATGTTGCAGCTGCTCGCGCTCACCGACATCGGCCACCACGTGCATGACCCGTTCGCCGGCGCCCAGCTGTTGTTCGATCTGCGCCAGTGCTTCCTCGTTGCGGGAGATCAGCGCCACGCGGGCGCCCTGCTCGACGGCCATGCGTGCGGTGGCCAGACCGATGCCGCTGGAGCCGCCGGTGATGACGATGACCTGTTGGTTCAGGGGTTTGAGATGCAGCTTCATGGAACCCTCCTCTCGCGCTTTGCAATGGATATGGCATGGCGTATGGAAAAGGGCGCGACGAGGCCGTTCAGTCGGTGTGACGGGCGGTCCGGGTCAGTCGGCCAGCCTGCGGGCGAAGGCCTCCAGCGCCGCTTCGCCGACCACATCACCGGGCAAAAGCGGGAGCTCCAGCAGTGGTAGCTGGCCCAGCGCCTGGCGCAGGGTGGCGAGATGCTGTTCCTCCAGGGCGTGGCGTTCGGCGAGAAAGGCGCCGGCATCGGCCGGCGAGCGCTTGTTCACCACCAGCGCGCCGACCGGCGTGCCGGCGCGCTGCAGCTGCGCATGCAGTTCGATGGTTTCCAGCACCGGCAGCCGCTCGGCGGCGAGCACGATGACGAACGCGCACTGCTGCGCATCACCGAGCACCTCGCGCAGCCGGTTGAAGCGCTCGCGGCGACGGTCGAGGATCTGACGAATACGACTGTCGCGATCCGGCGCAGCCTCGCCATCGTTCTGGCCGAGTATGGACTGGCCGAAGCCGCGATCGTCCTGGCCGAGGTTCTTCAACACCTGGCTGAAGCGCGAGCCGCGCTCCTGCCGGCGCAGCAGGCCTTCGGTCCAGGCGCTCATCATTTCCGGCAGCGCCATCAGCCGTGCCGTGTGCCCGGACGGGGCGGTATCGAACACCAGCAGGTCGTAGTCGGCCAAGCCCTGCTCCAGCGTCTCGGCGATGCGTTCGAGCAGCGCCGCCTCGTGCATTCCAGGGGCATCGCGCGACAGCGCCATGTGCTTGTCCACTTCGGCAGCCAGGTGCGCCGGCATCAGCTTGCGCAGGGCGGCGCCGACGTCCTCGAGGTGCTGCTGCACGGTGAGTTCCGGGTCCAGCTCCAGGCCGTCCAGCCCGGCCGCCAGGCGCACCTTCTGCGGGCCCACCGGGCGCTGCCAGAGGTGCCCGAGGTTGTGTGCCGGATCGGTGGAGACCAGCAGCACGCGGCGCCCGGCCCGCGCCTGGGCGAGGGCGGTGGCGGCGGCCACGGTGGTCTTGCCGACGCCACCCTTGCCGCCAAAGAACAGCACGCGACGCTCGGCCGCCAGCTCTAGCAGCATGCGATATGGTCCAGTGGCGAGTGCTCCATTCCCATGCGCCGGTGCCAGTCGTGGAAGCGCTCGTACAGCGCCGGCATCAGCTCCAGGGTGTACCAGGCGGCCGGGTTCGGCACGCCCAGGGTTTCGCTGAACACCAGCAGCATGAACAGGTCGTCCTCGTCGCGCCGGGCCCGGGCGAAGGTTCGCCGATAGGGCGCGACATAGAACTCGCGCAGCCCCGCGGAAACCTTGCCGAGGATGCTCAGCGGCTCGCTCACGGCTGCGCCTCGAAGGCGCGCTCGGCCGGGTCGCGGCCCTTGCGCATGGCGATGATCGCCTCGAGGGTGACCCACAGTGCGGCGATCAGGATGATCACGTCCATGCCCAGCAGCAGCCAGTTTTCGGCGCGGTAGAACTGGCCCATCTGCACCAGCAGCGCGTAGATCGACATGGCCAGCAGGAACACCAGCGGCAACAGGGTGTACACCGGCGAGCGGCCGAGCTTGATCAGGATGACGGTGATCACCGCCAGGGTCAGGCCGGCCAGCAGCTGGTTGGTGGTACCGAATAGCGGCCAGATGACCATGCCGCCGGAGCCGTCCGCGCCAGCGCCGAAAGCCAGCGCCATGCACACACCGACCGCGATCAGCGTGCCCACCAGGGTGTTGACCTTCATTCCGGCCAGCTCGCCGGCTTCCTGGATGACGAAGCGCTGCAGGCGCAGGCCGGTGTCCATGGTGGTGCCGGCGAAGAGAATCGCCATCACTGCGAGAATGGTCCCGCCAAGCTCGGCAGGCAGGCCCAGACCGTTGGCCAGCAGCGTGCCGCCACCCTGCACGAAGGCGGTGACGCCGCCGCTGCCGAAGGCGGTATAGACCTGCTGCCAGTCGGTCAGGGTGGCGAAGCCGGCGGTGCAGCAGATGATCGCCGCCAGCGAGAGCATGCCTTCGCCCATGGCACCGAAGTAGCCGACGAAGCGGGCGTCGGTTTCCTTGTCCAGCTGCTTGGAGGTGGTGCCGGAGGCCACCAGGCCGTGGAAACCGGAGATCGCGCCGCAGGCGATGGTGACGAACAGCAGCGGCACGATGCTCGGGGTATCGGCCGGCAGCTCCTGGTTGAAGGCCGGCGCCACCAGCTCCGGCGCGCCGAACAGCACCGCCAGGTAGAGCAGGCCGAGGCCGACGAACAGTTGCAGGCCGTTGATGTAGTCGCGCGGCTGCAGCAGCACCCACACCGGCAGCAGCGAGGCGATGGCGGCGTAGACGAACAGCAGCAGGATCCACAGCGACTTGGCCGACAGGCCCATGATCTCGTCCGGCAGCACGATGGGGTACTGGTTTCCGATCAGGATCAGCGCGTAGAGCACGATCACCCCGCCCAGCGAAGGCCAGAGCAGCTTCATGTTGTAGCGGTAGATCATCTGGCCGATCACCAGCGCCACCAGGATCGCGCCCCACACCGGGATCACCGAGGTTGGCGTGGACACCAGCAGGTTGGAGATCACCGCGGCAAAGGCGCCGTTGACCATCAGCAGCACGAGGAAGATCACCACCAGGAACAGACTGCGCCCGCGCGAGCCGATCAGCCGACCACTGAGCATGCCCACCGACTGGCCGCGGCTGCGGGCGCTGGCCCAGAGCGCGCCGAAGTCATGCACGCCAGCGAAGAAGATGGTGCCGAAGACCACCCAGGCGAAGGCCGGACCCCAGCCCCAGATCACCGCGATGGCCGGGCCGACGATGGGCGCGGCGCCGGCCACCGAGGTGAAATGGTGGCCCCAGAGCACGAATTTGTTGGTCGGTACGTAGTCCACGCCGTCGCGCATGGTGTGCGCGGGCGTCCGGTAGTTGGGATCGAGCCGGTAGATTCGTTCGGCGATGAACTTGGAGTAGAAGACGTAGCCCAGCGCCATGGCGCCCAGGCCGACCAGCAACAACGCGATTGCACTCATCTGGGGATTCCTCAGCGTGCCGCTCGCCGGCGACAACGCAGTCCTGTTTGGCCCTCATGGGGTGATTGTTATGACCGGGCGTCCACGCCGCGGCCTCAGGGGACAGACCAGCGCTCGCCACGGACGTTCCGCCCGCGCGCGAGCGGGCGCGCGGGCAAGCCCAGCGGCAATCTGCTGATACAAGGCTTTTCGCCGCCGCCTGTGGACAGCGGCGAACTCTTGGCCTCGACTTGTTACAAAGATCGGACTGCCATGGAGGATGTGATGACTCAGGCCACACTGCGTCGCGGAGCCACCGACGCGCTCTTCTGGTCACTGATCTATACCGCGCTGTGGGCACTGTTCGCCGCCGGCCAGGGCTGGCTGCTGGGCGTGCCGACGGTGGCGCTGGCGGTTGCCCTGAGCCTGTGGCTGGGCCTGCGCCCGCCGGCCATGCGCCTTGGCGCGTTGCCAGGGTTTCTCACGTTCTTCCTCAGGCACATGCTGCTCGGCGGCTGGGATGTGGCGCGCCGTGCCTTGCAGCCGCGCTGCCAGCTGCAGCCGGCATGGCACCCGTATCCGCTCACCAGCCGCTCGCCACGGGTACGTCTGCTGCTGTCGGCGCTGGTCGGGCTGCTGCCCGGCACGCTGTCCTCGCGCATCGAAGGCGATCGTATGCAGGTCCATGTGCTCGACGAGCGCCTGGCCTGGCAACCCACGGTCGCCGAGCTCGAACGGCGGCTCGAGCGGCTGCTGGGCGGCCTGGAGCGACGCTGATGGCCCTGTACGCGGCGTTGCTGCT
>DNMQ01000165.1 GCA_003488145.1 Pseudomonas sp. | reverse complement strand
CTCGAAGAACAGCTCGCCGACCAGTCCGAACTTCGCGAGACGCTGTTTCAGGAAATCAAGGGCCGCATCCGCGAAACCGACCTGTCCCTGCCGTCGCCTTGGGGACCGTGGCTGTATTACCAGCGCACCACCGCTGGCGACGAATACCCGCGGCACTATCGCTGCCCACGCCCGGTCGATGGCTCGCTCACCGTTGACGAGAACGCCGAACAGCTGCTGCTCGACCCCAACGAGCTCGCCCAAGGCGGCTTCCTCTCCCTGGGCGCGTTCAGCGTCAGTCAGGACCACAGCAAGCTGGCCTACAGCCTCGATCGCGAAGGCGACGAGGTCTACCGACTGTTCGTCAAGGATCTCGCCAGCGGCGACGTGACCGCCCTGCCCTTCGACGATTGCGACGGCAGCATGACCTGGGCCAACGACAGCCAGACGCTGTTCTACGGTGAACTTGACGACACCCACCGCCCGCACAAGATCTACCGCCATCGCCTCGGAGAAACCGGCAGCAACGAGGTTTATCACGACCCGGACGGGCGCTTCTTCGTGCATTGCTACCGCGCCAGCTCCGAGCGCCAGCTGGTCATACTTTCCCACAGCAAGACCACCAGCGAAGCCTGGGTGCTGTCGGCGGACGAGCCGGAAGGTCAATGGACGTGCCTGGCACCACGCCAGGAAGATCACGAGTACTTTCCCGATCATGGCCTTCACCAAGGTCAGTGGAGCTGGCTGATCCGCAGCAATCAGGCGGGCATCAACTTCGCGCTCTATCACGCCAGCGAGGCGCAGCCCGAGCGGGAGCACTGGCAGGAACTGGTTGCCCATGACGACGCGGTGATGCTCGAGGACGTCAGCCTGAACGCCGAGGCGATCACCCGAACCCTGCGCGAAGGCGGCCTGCCGGTTATCGAGGTGCGGCCACAGCGCGTGCAGCCCTATCGCCTGCAGCTGCCAGATGCGGCCTACAGCCTGCACGTGCAGAATTCGCTGGAGTTCACCAGCACGGTGATCCGCCTGCGCTATGAAGCGCTCAACCGCCCGGCGCAAGTCCGTCAGCTGACGCTGGCCGACGGCACGCAGGAAGTGCTCAAGGAAACGCCGGTGGAAGGCCCCTTCGATGCGGACGCCTATGAAAGTCGACGCATCTGGGCGACCGCCCAGGACGGCACGCAGATACCCATCAGCCTGGTCGGCCGCCGCGACAGCTTCGGCAAGCCGGCTCCGCTCTATCTCTACGGTTACGGCGCCTATGGGCACAGCCTCGATCCGTGGTTCTCCCATGCGCGCCTGTCGCTGCTCGACCGCGGTTTCGTCTTCGCCATCGCCCATGTGCGCGGCGGCGGCGATCTCGGCGAAGCCTGGTATCGCGCCGGCAAGCTGGAACACAAGCCGAACACCTTCAGCGACTTCATCGCCTGCGCCGAGCAGCTGTTGGCCGATGGCTACACCACCTCAGAGCGCCTGGCCATCAGCGGCGGCAGCGCCGGCGGGCTGCTGATCGGCGCAGTGCTGAACATGCGCCCGGAGCTGTTCGGCGCGGCAGTCGCCGAGGTGCCCTTCGTCGATGTACTCAACACCATGCTCAACGCCGACCTGCCGCTGACCGTCACCGAGTACGACGAATGGGGCGATCCGAATCAAGCGGAGGTGCATGAGCGGATCAAGGCCTATGCGCCCTACGAAAATATCCGCGCCCAGGCCTACCCCGCGCTGCTCGCCGTGGCTGGTTACAACGACAGCCGCGTGCAGTACTGGGAAGCGGCCAAATGGGTCGCCAAGCTGCGCGCGACCCGCACCGACGACAACCTGTTGCTGCTCAAGACCGAATTTGGCGCCGGGCACGGTGGCATGAGCGGTCGCTACCAGGCGCTCAAGGACGTGGCGCTGGAGTACGCCTTTGTGCTCAAGGTATTCGGCATGGCCGGTTAGCACGCACGCGCGCGGCTCTTCGGATTGCGCTAGATATTCAGCCTCGGGGCCGACCGTGAAGCACGGCTGCCCCGCGCCGGTGTTAGCCGCGAAGCTCGTCCATCGCATTTCACGATTCGCGGTCAGGACCGCTCCCACGCATTGGCGCGCCCTGGATCGCTCCCCTGCATCCGTTTGGCTTCCCACAACAGCCATTACACCGCGTTGTCGCCAGATGCCGACCTGCGGCACCGAACAGCCTGCGCTGGCGAGAGTCATTCATTGAGAATGTCCTCGTCGGAGCCACCCATGAACAACAAGTCCTCGAACCACCAGAATCAGAACGTCCACGGCTGGGAGCGCGCCATGTCCCTGGCCGGCGGGCTGTATTTCCTTGCCAAGGGCCTCAGCCGCGGCGGTTTGGGCGGACTGCTGCAGCTGGGTATCGGCGGCCTGGCGCTGTCCCGTGGCGTAACCGGGCACTGCGAGGCCAAGCGCGTGTTCAATGAAATCAACGAACAGGCCGGCATGGCCGAAGGCCGCTCGCACCACATGCCGTTCGAACGCTCGGAAAAAGATAGTCAGCAACTGCAAGCCAATGCCGAGGCAGCCACCAACGGCACCACCGTAACCGGCAATGACAGCCTGAAAAGCCCGCCCGCCGGCGTCTGATCCCCGCGGCCATACAAGCGGGAAACATCGAGCCCGGCGAGTCGTGGCATTGCCGCCGGGCACAGGCTCATGGGTAGAGGCGACCGGCTGCGTGACTACGCTCCGGTCTCCCTTGCCTTCAGCGCTTCTTCAC
The DNA here is from genome assembly GCA_003488145.1 of Pseudomonas sp. Lineage (GTDB taxonomy): Bacteria > Pseudomonadota > Gammaproteobacteria > Pseudomonadales > Pseudomonadaceae > Stutzerimonas. The sequence continues at coordinate 6,324 of DNMQ01000165.1, read as the reverse complement.
CACCTCATGAGCCTCGATCAGCTGATCGACCACGCCAGGATCGGCCAGGGTCGAGGTATCGCCCAGCGCGTCATAGTCGTCCGTGGCGATCTTGCGCAGCAGCCGGCGCATGATCTTGCCGGAACGCGTCTTCGGCAGCCCAGGGGCCCACTGAATCACATCCGGCACGGCGATCGGCCCGATCTCCTTGCGCACCCATTGCTGCAGCTCCTGCCGCAGCGCGTCCGTGGGCTGCACGCCACTGACCAAGGTTACATACACGTAGATCGCCTGTCCCTTCAGTGCATGCGGAACGCCCACCGCTGCCGCTTCGGCCACCTTGGCATGGGCGACCATGGCGCTTTCTATCTCCGCGGTGCCCATGCGGTGCCCGGACACGTTGAGCACGTCATCGACCCTTCCGGTGATCCAGTAATAGCCATCCTCGTCGCGGCGCGCGCCATCGCCGGTGAAGTACATGCCGCGGAAGGTCTTGAAGTAGGTGTCGACGAAGCGGTCATGGTCCTTGTAGATGGTGCGCATCTGCCCCGGCCAGGAGTCGAGGATCACCAGATTGCCCTCGGCCGCGCCTTCGAGCAGGTTGCCGAGGTTGTCCACCAACCCCGGCACCACGCCGAACAACGGGCGCGTTGCGGAGCCCGGCTTGAGCGCAGTCGCTCCCGGCAGCGGGCTGATCAGGATGCCACCGGTCTCGGTCTGCCACCAGGTGTCGACGATGGGGCAGCGCGATTGGCCGACCGTTTCGTAATACCAGTGCCATGCCTCGGGATTGATCGGTTCGCCCACCGTGCCGAGCAGACGCAGGCTGGAGCCGTCGGCCCCCTCCACCGCCGCGGCCCCCTCGGCCATCATGGCGCGGATCGCCGTGGGCGCCGTGTAAAGGATGTTCACCTTGTGCTTGTCGATGATCCGGGCGATGCGGGTAACGTCTGGATGATTCGGCACGCCTTCGTACATCAGCGTCGTCGCGCCGTTGGCCAGCGGGCCATAGATCAGGTAGCTGTGCCCGGTGATCCAGCCGATATCGGCCGTGCACCAATAGACCTCCCCGGGGCGGTAGTCGAACACCCGCTCATGGGTCAGTGCGGCATAGAGCAGATAGCCGCCGCAGGTATGCAGAACGCCCTTCGGCTTGCCCGTGGAGCCGGAGGTATAAAGGATGAACAGCGGCTCCTCGGCCCCCATTTCCTTCGGCGCGCAAACCTCACCGGCCACGCGCATCAGGTCGTCGTAGCAGATGTCGCGATGCGCGTGCCAGCGGATGTCCGCACCCGTGCGGCGCACGACGATGATCTTCTTCACACAGCTGGTCTGGGGATTGGTCAGCGCCTCGTCGACGTTCTCCTTGAGCGGCACGGGTTTGCCGCCGCGAATGCCTTCGTCGGCGGTGATCACGATCTTCGACTGGCCATCGATGATGCGCCCGGCCAGTGCTTCCGGGGAGAAGCCACCGAACACCACCGAGTGGATCGCGCCGATACGCGCACAGGCCAGCATCGCCACCGCGGCCTCGGGAATCATCGGCATGTAGATGGTCACCACGTCACCGCGGTGCACATCCTGCCCGCGCAGCGCATTGGCGAACTTGCTGACTTCCTGGTGCAGCTCGCGGTAGGTGATTTCGCGGTGTTCGGAAGGATCATCGCCCTCCCAGATGATTGCCAGCTGATCGCCGCGCTCGGCCAGGTGCCGATCCAGGCAGTTGGCCGAGACGTTGAGCGTGCCATCGGCGAACCATTTGATATCCACATGGTGATCGTCGAAGGAGGTGCGCTTGACCTCGGTGAAAGGCCGGATCCAGTCCAGCCGCGCCGCCTGTTCACGCCAGAAGCCCTCGGGATTGATCACCGACTGCTGGTACATGGCCTTGTAGCTGGCTTCGTTGGTCAGTGACTGAGCGGCCACCTCGGGCCGAACCGGATATACGGACGCAGCGCTCATGGCAGTTCCTCGTCTGTCTTGTTGGTATGCAGAACCCTGTCCAGCAGGCGAACCCAATGACCAACCCAGCGCCTGTCAGACGGTGCACTCCAGCCAAGCACGCCACCCTTGGCGTATCGGCTTTGCTCAAGCATAGACCGCGCCTCACCGCATGGCGTGTGCACTACCGCCATTTGCCAGAGCTTTCGCGTAGCTGAATGCTACGGCCCCGACACCCGCGGACGCGTTTTGCAGGCAAAAAAAAAAGCGGCCTCAAGGGCCGCTCGTTCAACCATCCGGTTGGAATACACACTTGTCCGATCACGCAGATAGACGCCGCCATTCTGTGCAGCCAGCGCCGTGGCCGAAACTGCACATTGGTCTAACAGACCATTGGCGGACTTGCCTCAGGGCGCAGCGTTGGCTGCGCGCGCGGCCTCGATCAGGTCCTTGCCGATATCGGCTTCGAACTTCTTCCAGGCCGGCTGCACCGCGTCGCGCCAGCGGGCGCGCTGTTCGTCGGTCAGCACCAGAATCTCGCTCTTGCCCGAGTCGATGACGCCCTGCTTGGCCTTCTCGTTCAGCGCTTCGGCCTGGCGATTCACCTCTGCGGTGACCTCATCGATGATCGCCTCCAGCTCGCCACGCACATCCGCGGGCAGGCTGTTCCAGAACTTGGTGTTGGTGATCAGCAGGTAGTTGCCGATGCCGTGGCCGGACTCGGTGATGTACTTCTGCACCTCGTGGTACTTCTGGCTGTAGATGTTCGACCAGGGGTTGTCCTGGGCATTCACCACGCCGGTCTGCAGGCCCTGGTAGATCTCGGCGAAGGCCATCTTGCGCGGCACCGCCCGCAGCGCGGTGTACTGCGCGGCCTGCAGGTCCGACGGCTGCACGCGGAATTTCAGCCCGCGGGCGTCGGCCGGCTCGCGCAGGGGCTTGTTGGCAGTGAAGTGGCGCATGCCGTTGAGCCAGTAGGCCAGGCCGGTGATGCCCTTGTCCTCCATCGACTTGAGCATGGCGCGGCCCTTGTCCGACTGCTGGAAGCGCTGCGCGGCAGGCATGTCGTCGAACAGGAACATCAGGTCGAACAGCTGCAGCTGCTTGGTGTACTGCTCGAGCTTCGACGGTGCCGGCGCCAGCAGCTGCACCTCGTTCATCAGCAGCGCTTCCATCTCCTTGCCATCGCCGTACAGCGAGGAGTTGGCGAACACCTGCACTTCTACCTGGCCGGGCAGGCGCTCTTCCACGAGCTTCTTGAACATCAGCGCGCCCTGGCCCTTCGGCGTGCTGTCGGCGGTGATATGAGAGAACTTGATCAGGATCGGATCGGCCTGAGCGCCGAGCACGGTAAACAGCGCCGAAGCGGCGAGCAGTCGGGTGATGCCACGTGAAAGTCGTGCCATGGGGTGAGCTCCGTTTTGTAGTTGTGTGAGCCATATCGCTGGCCCGACTCTACCCCGCCGCCCCCGCGGACTGAATTGCTATTTGGCCAAGCAAGACTTCGCGTTTGGCGAAGGCAGCAGCGCAATCACCAGGCCCGGCGCGCTCCTTCAGCCATTGCCTTCGCGAACGGTGAGGTGCTCGAGCATCTGCCTCGCAGTCACCGACAGGCTTTCCAGATTGCGCACGCCGAGCTTCAGCTCGCGTCGCGCCCAGGCATCGGTCAACGGCACGATGGCTACGTCCAGCGCCGGCAGGTAGTTGCGCACCACCTGCTCGGGCAGCACGCCGATGCCCATGCCAGTGTGGATCATCCGGCAGATCGCCTCGAAGCTGCGTACCTGGATGCGCAGACGCAGCGGCGTGCCCATCTGCTGTGCCGACTGCTGCAGCAGGGCATGCAGCGAGGCGTCCTGCTGCAGGCCAATGAAGTCGAAGCCAGCAGCATCACGCAGGGCGATTTCTGCACGCCCGGCCAGCACATGCTCGCGTGGCGTGACCAGCACCAGCCGGTCCTCGCGGTAGGGAAACACCTGCAGGTCCTCGGCCGGCATGTGCCCGGCGAAGATGCCGATATCGGTCAGCCCTTCGCGCAACGCACGCAGGGTGTCGCTGCTGACACGCTCCTCCAGGTCGATCTTCACTTCCGGATGCTGACGGGTGAAGGTACTCAGGTCCTCGGGCAGGAATTCGATCACCGCCGAGGTATTGGCGTGGATGCGCACATGGCCCTTCACGCCCTGGCTGAACTCGCTGAGGTCAGCGTCCAGCTGCTGCAGATTGTCCAGCAGGTTACGCGCGTGGTGCAGCAGCGCGTGGCCGGCCGGCGTCAGCTCGACACCCTTGGGTTGGCGATAGAGCAGGCTGACGCCGAGCTGCCCTTCCAGATCGCTGACGCGCTTGCTCACCGCCGCCAGCGCCAGATGCTCGCGCTCGGCAGCGCGGGTCAGGCTACGGGTCTCGGCGATGGCGACGAACAGCCGAAGGGTGACGAAATCGATGCGGCGCATATTGGATTCCCGTATTCGCGGTAGACGAAGCATGCGCCGCTCAGCCCGAGCTTTTCAAAGCTCCTTTCGTCTTAGCCTTCGTGAGACGCGAAACCTCACTTGGCCAACGGCCAATTGTCCGCTGCCGGTGCGTCGGTCATGCTCGGCACCATGAATCAACCGGCACAGGTGTCGTGATGAGCGAACAGACAGACAAGAACCTGCCGCTGCAGGGCCTCAAGGTGATCGAGATGGGCCAGCTGATCGCCGGCCCGTTCGCCAGCAAGCTGCTCGGCGAATTCGGCGCCGATGTGATCAAGATCGAGCCGCCCAAGGTCGGCGACCCGTTGCGCAAGTGGCGCAAGCTCAAGGACGGCACCTCGCTCTGGTGGCATGTGCAGTCGCGCAACAAGCGCTCGGTGACGCTGGATCTCAAGGCCGCGGAAGGCCAGGAAATCATCCGCCAGCTGGTGGCCGAAGCCGACATCCTAGTGGAGAACTTCCGCCCTGGCACGCTGGAAGAATGGGGCCTGAGTTGGGATGAGCTGTCGAAGCTGAACCCTCGGCTGATCATGCTGCGCATTTCCGGCTACGGCCAGACCGGCCCCTATCGCGACCTGCCTGGCTTCGGCGTGATCGGCGAAGCCATGGGCGGCCTGCGCCACCTCTCCGGCTATCCGGGCCAGCCGCCGGTGCGGGTTGGGGTCAGCATCGGCGATTCGCTGTCCTCGCTGTATGGCGTGATCGGCGTGTTGCTCGCCCTGCAGGAGCGCAACCGTAGCGGCCAGGGCCAGGAGATCGACGTGGCGCTGTACGAATCGGTGTTCGCCATGATGGAAAGCCTGGTGCCCGAATACGACGCCTTCGGCTATGTACGCGAGCCGGCTGGCAGTGCCCTGCCCGGCATCACGCCGTCCAATTCCTATTTGTGCAACGACGGCGCCTACGTGCTGATCGCCGCCAATGGCGACAGCATCTACAAGCGCCTGATGACCCTGATGGGCCGCCAGGACCTTGCCGATGACCCGCGCTTCGCCCACAACGACGGCCGCGCCCAGCACGCCGAGCTGATCGATGCCGCCATCGGCGAATGGACCATCCAGCACAGCCGCGACGAGGTGATCGAAGCACTCAAGGGCGCCCGCGTGCCGGCCGGCTATCCCTACACCGCCGCCGATATCGTCAAGGACCCGCACTACCTGGCGCGGCAGATGATCGAGCAGGTGCAGACCTTTGCCGGCCCGCTCAAGGTACCGGGCGTGCTTCCCAAGCTGTCGCGCACGCCAGGGCGCATCGGCGAAGGCGGCCCGCAACTGGGCGAGCACACCGACGACGTGCTGGCCGGCCTCGGTCTCACCGATGAACAACGCCAGGGCCTGCGCGAGCGCGGGATCATCTGACACTGCTCGTAGGGTGGACAAGGCGAAGCTTGTCCACCAGCCAGCAAGCCACAACGGTGGATGGGTAGAGCGTCATCCACCCTACGAAAAAACCCCAGGACTCCCCATGAGCAAACGCCTGTATATCCAGGAAGTCGCCACCCGCGACGGCTTCCAGATCGAAGCGGCCTTCGTGCCGACCGAAGCCAAGATTGCCCTGATCGACCGCCTCTCGCAGACCGGGCTGGCAAAGATCGAGGTCACCTCCTTCACCTCGCCCAAGGCCATCCCCAACCTGCGCGACGCCGAAGACGTGATGCGCGGCATCCGCCGTGTGGAGGGCGTCGAGTACACCGTGCTGGTGCCCAACGTGAAGGGCTGCGAGCGCGCGCTGGCCTGCGAAGTGGACGAGATCAACCTGGTGATGTCGGCCAGCGACACCCATGGCCTGGCCAACCTGCGCATGACGCCCGAACAGTCGCTGGTGCAGTTCCGCGAAATCATCGAAGTCACTCGCGGCAGTGGCGTGTTCATCAACGCCTCGCTATCGACCACCTTCGGCTGCCCCTTCGAGGGCGACGTGCCCGAGCGGC
>DNMQ01000417.1 GCA_003488145.1 Pseudomonas sp. | reverse complement strand
CAGCTGAGCGAGCCCTGGCCATTGCTGCGCGCCTGGGGCCGAACACTCGCGCCGCTGCTGGTGCTGGCCGGCGGCTATGTACTCTGGCGCGGTGCCGCCTCACCCGGCGGTGCCTTCCAGGCCGGCGCGCTGCTGGCCTCCGGCATCGTCCTGCTGCGTCTGGCCGGTGCGTTGCCGGCGTTGCGCTGGGGCTTCTGGCCGCTGCGTCTGCTGGTGCTGGTCGGCCTGCTGTTGTTCGTCGCGGTGGCGGCAGCCTGCGCCTGGTTTGGCGATGGCTGGCTGCAGTACCCGACCGGCTGGGCCAAGCCGCTGATCGTCGTCATCGAGGCCGCGGCGACGCTGTCCATCGCCGCGAGCCTGAGCCTGCTGGTGATCGGCGACGACCCGGAGCCGCAGTCATGAGCGCCACGCTGTTCTGGATCGCCGTCGGCTTCGCCCTCTGGCTGCTCGGCCTGCACGGGTTGCTCACATTGCGCCATGCGCTGCGGCGGATCATCGCCATCAACCTGATGGGCAGCGGTGTGTTTCTGGTGATGATCGCCCTGGCGGCGCGTCACGCCCCGAGCGATCCGCTGCTGGTGGCGCTGGTGGTCACCGGGCTGGTGGTGGCGGTGAGTGCGACCGCCCTGGCGTTGCGCCTGAGCAGTGCGCTGGCCACCTCGAAGGGGCAAGAGCGATGAACGCCGCCCTGGTCAGCCTGCTGCTGCCGCTGGCCGGTGCCTTGCTGCTGATCCTGCTGCGCCCGGCGCGCAGCGGCCGCTGGGTGATCGCGCTTAGCCTGGGCGCGCTCCTGGCGGCGATCATGGCGCTGCAGGTGGTGCTCGATCATGGCGAGCGAAGCCTGCTGGTCGGTGGCTGGGAGGCGGGGCTGGCGATCCGTTTCCGCCTGACCCCGCTGGCCGCGCTGCTGCTGGTGTTCACTGCCGGATTGCACCTGCTGGTGGCGCTGTACGCGGCGCGCATCGCACATGCCGCCGGGAATCAGGATTACTGGCCATTGTCCTGCCTGTTGCACGCGGCACTGGCCGCGCTGTGGCTGTCGGCGGACCTGTTCAACCTCTACGTGACGCTGGAGTTGCTCAGCCTGGTCGCGGTGGCGCTGGTGTCGCTGGCGGGGCGCAAGGCCTGGAAGCCGGCGCTGAACTACCTGCTGCTGTCGCTGGCCGGCTCACTGGCCTATCTGCTCGGTGTGGCGCTGATCTACGGGCGTTACGGCGTGCTCGATCTGGCCATGCTGGCGCAACTGACCGAAGCCGATGGCGTGACTTATCTGGCGCTGCTGTTGATGACCCTCGGGCTGATGCTCAAGGCCGCGCTGTGGCCGCTGCACCTGTGGTTGCCGCCGGCCCACGCCGCGGCACCGACTGCGGTCAGCGCGCTGCTCTCGGCACTGGTGGTCAAGGGGCCGCTGTACATCCTCTGGCTGATCTGGAGCGAGATTGCCCCGGCTGAATTCGGCCGCGACGCCGGCCTGCTGTTCGGCGCCGCCGGTGTGCTGGCGATGGTCGGCGGCGGCTGGTCGGCGCTGCGCGCGCCGCGACTGAAGACGCTGGTGGCCTACTCGACGGTCGCCCAGCTGGGCTACGCGCTGCTGGCGCTGGGGCTGTTGCTGCATCTGGACGAACCGCGCCTGCATGCGGCCCTGTGGCTGTTCGTGCTGGCCCACGGGTTGGCCAAGGTCTCGATGTTCCTCGCGGCCGGCGAATTGCAGAGCATTCTCGGCAGCAAACGGGTGAGCGGCATGAAAGGCGCGAGTCAGAACGTGCCGATCGCCCTGGCGGCGTTCGCCGTGGCCGGCGGCAGCCTGATCGGTTTGCCGCCCAGTGGCGGTTTCCTGGCCAAGTGGCTGTTGTTGCAGCCGCTGTTCGAACGGCCGCAGCACTGGCCCTGGGCCTTGGGCGCATTGCTCGGCACGCTGATGTCGGCGGCCTACGTGTTTCGCGTCGTCGCCCATGGATTCGACCGTGCCCGGCCGAATCCACCGAGCATTCATGCCGACCGTCTGGCGCAGTGGCTGGCGTTGCTGCCGGCGCTGCTGGTCTGGGGGCTCGCGCTTATCAGCGAGCCGCTGTTGCTCTGGCTGGGAGGGCTCGGGCGATGAGCTGGCATGCGTTTCTGCCATTGGGCATCGTGCTCAGCTCGCTGCTGCCGGGCCTGGTGATCTTCGGTCTGCGCGAGGACCAGCAGCGCCTGCGTGTGACCCTCAACCTGCTCGGCGTGACGCTCAAGCTGGTGCTGGTCGGCAGCATGCTCTATGGCGTCAGCCAGGGCAGCGAGTACCGCTTCAGCGTGCCACTGTTGCCGGGCGTGCCGCTGGTACTGCAGGCCGATGCGCTGGCCTTGCTGTTCGTCGCGCTGTCATCGCTGCTGTGGGCGGTGACGACGATCTATGCCATCGGCTACCTGGAAAACTCGCCGCTGCGCTCGCGCTTTTTCGGCTACTTCAGCCTCTGCGTCAGCGCCACGGTGGGCCTGGCTCTGGCGGGCAATCTGGTCAGCTTCCTGCTGTTCTACGAACTGTTGACCCTGGCCACCTTTCCGTTGGTGGTGCATCGCGGCACGCCGGAGTCGCTCGCCGCGGGGCGCGTCTATCTGGCCTACACCGTCGGTGGAGGGTCGCTGGTGCTGATGGGCGTGGCCTTGCTGCACAGCCTGGCCGGGACGCCGGATTTCCAGGCGGCCGGCTACCTGCTGGACGCAGTCGGCGAGCATGACCTCGGGCTGCGCGTGGCCTTCGCCCTGCTGATTCTCGGCCTTGGCGTGAAGGCGGCGCTGATCCCGCTGCACGGCTGGCTGCCGCAGGCGATGGTCGCCCCGGCACCAGTCAGTGCGCTGCTGCACGCGGTGGCGGTAGTGAAGGCCGGGGCCTTCGGCATCGTGCGGGTGGTCTACGACGTCTTCGGCGCCGAGGCGCTGACGCAACTGGATCTCACCACGCCGCTGCTCTGGCTGGCGGCGGCGACCATCCTCTACGGCTCGCTGCGCGCCTTGCAGCAGCAGGAGCTGAAGAAGCGCCTGGCCTACTCGACCATCAGCCAGGTGTCCTACGTGACGCTTGGCGTCGCGCTGCTCGGGCCGGTCGCGGCGGTGGGCGGCCTGGTGCATCTGGTCCATCAGGGGCTGATGAAGGTCACGCTGTTCTATTGCGCGGGCAATTTCGCCGAGACCCTGGGCATTCACCGCATCCGCGAGATGGACGGGGTCGGCCGGCGCATGCCCTGGACCATGACGGCTTTCTCCATCGGGGCGCTGGGCATGATCGGCATTCCGCCGATTGCCGGCTTCATCAGCAAATGGACGCTCGGCCTCGGCGCGCTGGAGGTCGGTCAGGACTGGGTGCTGCTGGTGCTGCTCGGTTCGGCGTTGCTGAACGCCGCCTACTTCCTGCCGCTGCTGTGGCGGGGCTGGTTCGCCGAACCGGCGGACTGGCACCAGAACCGCTGGGCCGATGAGCGTTTCGAAACCCATTGGATGCTGTTGCTGCCGCCGCTGCTCACGGCGCTGCTGTCGCTGCTGGTCGGCCTGCTGGCGGCCACCGCGCTCAGCCCGCTGGGCTGGAGCCAGTTGATCGTCGAGCGGGAGTTCGCCATATGAACGCCTGGCTCTGGTTGCTGGTGCCTTTCGCACCGTTGCTCGGCGGCGTTCTGCTGTTGTGGCTGCGCGAACGCAGCCTGCCGTGGCTGTGGCTAGCATGTGCGCCGGCGCTGCTGGCAGCGCTGCAACCGCCGCCAGCGTTGGAGTTGCCGTGGCTCTGGGAGGGTGTGCGCTGGGGCGCCAGCGATACGCTGACCCGCGCCTGGCTGGGCTTTACCGCCGTGCTCTGGAGTTGCGCGGCGATCTTTGCCAACAGCAGCCTGGCCACCGATCGGAAGCGGCTGCGCTTCTGGGCGTTCTGGCAACTGGCGCTGGCCGGCAATCTGCTGCTGATCATCGCCACCGACGCATTGAGCTTCTACCTCGGCTTCAGCGCCATGAGCCTCGCGGCCTACGGGTTGATCGTGCAGTACGGGGGGCCGGGACCGCGGCGGGCCGGACGCCTCTATCTGCAACTGGCGATCTGCGGCGAGATGCTGCTGCTCGCCGGGCTGTTGCTGCGCAGTCACAGCACCGAACAGGCCTTCGACTTCGCCACCTGGCAGGCGCAGCCGATCGACCACCTGACCTTGGCCCTGCTGGTGCTCGGGCTCGGCCTGAAGGCTGGGTTCTGGCCGCTGCACGTCTGGCTGCCGCTGGCCCATCCGCAGGCCCCGGCACCGGCCAGCGCGGTACTCTCCGGGGCGATGCTCAAGGCCGGCATTCTCGGCATCTGGCGCTGCCTGCCGGAGAGCGATCCGACGCTGGCGGCCTGGAGCACGCCGCTGCTGATCGCCGGCCTGTTCGGCGCGCTCTATGCGGCTGCGCTGGGGCTGTGCGCGGCCAAGTCCAAGGCAGTGCTGGCCTGGTCCTCGGTGAGCCAGATGGGCTGGATGCTGATGATCCTGGCGCTGGCCTGGAGCCTGGAGGCGCCCTCTGCGGCGCTGCTGACGGTGCTGGTGCTGTTCGGCGTGCATCACGGGCTGGCCAAGGGCGCGCTGTTCCTCGCCGCCGGGATGGTCCACGAAGGGCGGCTGTCGCGTCTGGGCTGGGTGCTGCTGATGCTGCCGGCGCTGGCGATCATGGGCGCGCCGTCCACCAGCGGCGCGGCAGTGAAGTACCTGCTGAAGGAGGCCTGGCATGAAAGCGCCTTCGTCGCCTGGTTGCCCTGGCTGACCCTGGCCAGCTTCGCCACCGCGTTGCTGCTCTGGCGTGCGCTCTGGCTGATGTGGCGCGACCAGCAGCACGCCAGTGCACGCGCGCCGCTCGGCCAGTGGTTACCGTGGGCGCTGCTCAGCATGGCGTCGCTATCCGTGCCCTGGTTCTGGCCGACCATGCGCGAAGCGCTGCTGGCTGGGGTGTATCCCGCGGGCCTGTGGTCGGCGCTCTGGCCGCTGCTGGCAGCTCTGGGTCTGACGCTGCTGGCTCTGCGCCGTGGCTGGAGGGTGCCGTCGCGGCTGGCGCAGTTGCCCAATCCGGCACTGTCGGCATCGCTGTATCTCACCCGCCTGCTGCGCCAGCCGCCACTGCCCGTACCCGGGATGCAGCTCGAGCGGAACCGCTGGCGGGCACGCGAACGGCGCTGGAATCGGCAATGGGAACGCGGCGCCCTGACCCTAAGCGCCTGGCTGCTGGTGGCGCTGTTGTGGCTGGGCTGGCTGTGGTGAGCGATGGGATCAGGGCAGGGCTTTCTCGGCGTAGGGCCGGGTATCCAGGCCCAGCTGGGCGCGAAAGCTTTCCATGTCGAACATCGTGCAGATTTCCTGCACCTGCTGCGTCGGGGTGATGCTCCAGAAGGCCATGGCAGAAATGCTGAGCACCTTGTCGCTGGGCGGATAGCCGAACGCCGGCTGCTCGATGGTGCCGATCAGCGTGCTCCAGGTGACCACCCGGTTGCCTTCGGCGATGCATTCCTCGACCACCACTTCCAGTTCCGGCATGGCGTGGCGGATTTGCCGGACCATGTCGAGAAACTCGGCGCTGGCGAGCGGCCGGCCGATGAAGGAGCTCTTGTAGAGAAAATCCTTGCTGTGCAGGTGCTCGGCCAGCGCCAGGCGCCCGCGGTTCCAGGTCAGGTCGATGTGCTGACGGACGAGTTTCTTGCGGTCATCCAGTGACATGCGCCCTCCAATGGGCTGCAGATAGCTCGGCAGCGAACTCTAGCAGCGGCCAGGGCCGTGCGGGAGTGCCGTTCGGTCAGTCGGCCTGAACCCCAGCTGAACGAGCGCCACCTGGTGCGCCGTCGGTCCGCTTTCGGCCTTCACGCGATCTGTTCCGGCTCGCTTTCGTCGCCCACATCGGCGTCGTCGTCCGGGTAGCTGCGCAGGATCGGCGGCTGCTCGGCATCGTCGATCCACCACTGCAGCTCGGCCTCGACACGGGTGTCGTCAGCGATGCCGAGGCGGTTGTTCAGCGGGCATTGCTGCGTCGGGGTGGCGATCAGCGTGCCGCTCTGCGCGGTCTGGGCATTGCCGGCCCTGCCACTGGAGCGCACCTTCAGACGAAAGCGGACCTGCTGCCCGCTGCCCTTGAAGCACAGGGCGAGCGAAAGCCGGCTTTGCTCGGCCGGTTGCAGCTCGAAACTGACGGCTACCGGTGCATCGGCAGGGGCGGGGGTGGCTGCGAGCAGCCAGGTGGTGAGGGTCATGGTCAGCATCCGTTCTGTTTCCGTTGAAGCCGGTCCGTGGCTGGAGGGTGGTTGCGCTACTGCTGGACGATGGTGGCGCTGTTGCCGGTGCCGCTCTGGTGGATCGTCGCGACGCCGGGCAGGCGGGTGAAGTCATTGGCCGGCAGGCTCTGGCGGATCATCGCCTCGTTGGCGCTGCCCAGTTGGGTGATGGTGGCCTGGTGACCGTAGTTGCCCTGTTCGATGCTCGCCAGGTTGTCGTTGCCGTTCTGGATCACCGTGGCCTGGTTGGACATGAAGCTCTGGGCGATGTCGACGCTGTTACCGCTGCCGGTCGACGAGCCACTGATGCGGCCGCCGAAGCCGTTCTGGTCGACCGTCAGCCGGTTGCTGTCGCCGCTCTGGGTGAAGTTGAGTTCGTTGTGGTAGTCGTTCTGCTGAATCTCGGCGATGTTGTAGGTGCCGGCCTGGGCGATGTTCATGCGATTGCCGTCGCCCTGGTAGATGTCGGCCAGGTTACCCAGACCGTCCTGGGACACGTTCATCCGCGACCCTTCGAAGTAGCCCTGCTGGTCGAAGGTCAGCACGTTGTCGTCGCCGCGCTGCTCGATCTGTGCGGTGACGAAGGCGGTCTGGCTGCCGGTGATCTGGTTGCCGTTGCCGATGCTGCTGGCATCGACCGTGCTGGTACGTCCGGTCTGTTCGATGGTGGCGACGTTGGCGTTACCGATCTGCTGCAGGTTGGCGACCTTGAAGTAGGCCTCGCCAATCTGCGTGATGCTGGCGGTGTTGAGGTTGCCGATCTGGCTGACATCCATGGTGCTGGACTCGACCAGGCCGGTCTGTTGCAGCTCGGCGACATTGTTCGTGCCGACCTGCTCCAGTTCGATGCTGTTCTGCGCCACGGCCTGAGTGGCGGCGAGGGAGAGCAGGGTGGCAATTGCCGTAGGCTTGAACATGAACTCTCCTGATCGCTAGCGACCCTGCACGATATTGATCTGCTGGCCGACGCCGAATTGCGTCACCGCGCTGCGCAGGCCCTGGCCGGTCTGCTCGATGCGGGCATCGTTATAGGCGCCGTACTGGCTGATGCTGGCCTGGTTGTCGCTGCCGGTCTGGCGGATTTCGGCGTAGTTGCCCTGGCCGACCTGCTCGATGACCGCCATCAGGTTTTCGCCGTGCTGCAGGATAAAGGCTTCCTGGTCGCCGCCCTGCTGCAGCATCTGCGCGCTCAACGCCTGGCCGTTCTGAGTCAGCTCGGCGAGATTGCCCTGGCCCAGCTGCTGGATGTAGGCGGCCTTGGCGTCGGTCAGCTGAACCGCAAGCTGGGTGGCGGTGGTGCCAAGGGGTGAAAGATCGCCGTTGTCCATCAGGTCGGCGGCCATCAGCGGCGCGCAGGCCAAGCAGGCAACCAGGGCAGACAGTGATGTGGCGCGGGGCAGGGCGTAACGGGCCATTGGCGTGTACCGGATGACAGTGGTCGCGATTCTTGAACGCGGCGGACACCCTTGAACATCCATCGGATGATGTAAAAGACGTAGCACGAGCAATTCGCTCGGGATTAATGCCTGGCACGGGCGTGACGCTTTCGCACCGTGCCAGAGCGTCTCAGTGACGTCCGTTCCGTTAGGCCGCCCGTCGCTGCGGGACGCTACTCAAGCGCTACAGGACTTGTCCCAGTCGAGATGACTACGCAGCAGGTACGCCGCCTCGGCCCGATTGGAGGCGCCGATCTTGCGCAGCAGATTGTGGATATGACTCTTGATCGTGTGCGGGCTGAGGCACAGCTGCTCGGCGATTTCCGCATTCGACAGCCCCTTGCCGGCGAGGCTCAGGATCTCGCGCTCGCGCAGCGTCAGGCTGG
>DNMQ01000416.1 GCA_003488145.1 Pseudomonas sp. | reverse complement strand
GTCATCGTCATGCATTCGGCTTGGATCATGCTGACCATTGCCGGCCTGTTGGAAGTGGGTTGGGCCATTGGTCTCAAGGCTTCTGAAGGCTTCACTCGCCCGCTGCCCAGTGCGCTCACCGTTGTGGCCATGGCGGGGAGCTTCTTCCTTCTTGCCCGCGCCATGCAGGTCCTTCCGGTGGGTACCGCCTATGCCATATGGGTCGGCATCGGTGCNNGGCGAAAGCGCCTCGCCCGCGCGGCTGGTGAGCGTGCTGCTGTTGCTGGCTGGGCTGGTTGGTCTGAAGCTGAGCGCCTGAGGAGTCTCTGCGGCGCTCACTCCCGAACGTGTGCCCGTCAGTCCTGCAGCTTCAGATGCGATATATCCGGCACCACGGCGGTGGTGTCGCGCGGCTTTTCGCCCATGTCGCTGCCCACCGGGGCAAGGCTGAACTGAGAAAGGTCCACGCGCGGCGCCTCTGGCTCGGGCCGGGCGTCCTGCAGGTCGACGCCGACCGGCGCAATACCGAAGTCCGGTGCCTCGACGTCGGCGAAGGCTGCCATGTATTCGTCACGCGGCGTCACCTTGAGTGTGGCCGGGGCGTCGCTCGTTTTTCCTGCGCTGCTCTCGGCGCTGGCCGCGCTGGCCGCCGTCGATGCCGGAGGCGGCGCCAGTTCGATTTCTTCCACATCGACGGGCAGCGGTTTGATTTCTACCTGCGCGCCGGCACGCTCCATCGCCTGGCGATATTTTTCGGCCGCGGCGAAGTCCAGATTCTGCTTGATCACGATGCGCCGGCCGGAGAACAGCAGCGCGATGCGCTGGGCGTCGGCCTGGAACAGCTTGGTCAGGTTGGCCTCGACCTGCTCGAGCTTGGCGCCCGGAAGCAGTTGGCCGGAAAAGGCGATCTCGTAGAGACTCATGGTGCGGTTCCTTTTGTAACCGATGCCAGTGATCGTGGAGGCGGCGGAGCGCCTCGGGACGGAAACGTAAGCGAGGTGGCGATGATCTAGCAAAGCGCAAACTGCTGCCCTCGCCGGTGTCACAAGTTTGCATGCCGCCATAGCGTCAGGGTAGCGGTGCGAACAGGGCGTCGATGTCGCGTTCGCCAAGCTGCAAGCTGCCGTCGACTGCACCTTCGAGTACACCGGCCGCGAGTTCGGCCTTGCGCGCCTGCAACTCGCGGATGCGCTCCTCGACGGTGCCGCGGCTAATAAGACGATAGACGAAGACCGGCTTGTCCTGGCCGATGCGATAGGCGCGGTCGGTCGCCTGGTTCTCCGCAGCGGGATTCCACCAGGGATCGTAGTGGATCACCGTATCCGCCGCCGTCAGATTGAGCCCGGTGCCACCGGCCTTCAGGCTGATCAGGAACAGCGGCACTTCGCCGGCCTGGAAGCGCTCGACCGGCGTGCGTCGATCATCGGTCTCACCCGTCAGCTTGACGTACTCGATGCCGCGCTTGTGCAGCGCCTGCTCGATCAACGCCAGCATCGAGGTGAACTGGGAAAACAGCAGCACCCGTCGGCCTTCGCTCATCAGCTCGTCGAGCATCTCCAGCAGGCTGTCGAGCTTGCCGGAGCTGCTGCCGCGTGCGGCTCGTGCCGACTCACCCTTCAGCAGGCGCAGGTCGCAGCAGACCTGACGCAGCTTGAGCAGCGCCTCAAGGATGACCATCTGGCTGCGCGCGAGTCCCTTGCGCTCGATCTCGTCGCGCACCTTGCGATCCATTGCCAGCCGCAAGGTCTCGTAGACCTCGCGCTGGACGTCATTCAGTTCGACCCAGTGGACGAACTCGTTCTTGGCCGGCAGCTCAGTGGCTACCTGTTCCTTGGTGCGCCGCAACAGGAACGGCCGAATGCGGGCGCGCAGGTGCGCCAGTCGTGCATCGTCGCCGTGTTTTTCGATCGGATTGCGGTACTCCTGGGTGAAGCTTTTGGCGTCTCCAAGCCACCCGGGCATGAGGAAGTGGAATAGCGACCAGAGCTCGCCGAGGTGATTCTCCAGCGGTGTGCCGGTCAGGCACAGGCGCTGCCGGGTCTGCATTTCGCGTACGGCCTGGGCCGCTTTGCCGGACGGGTTCTTGATGTGCTGCGCCTCGTCGAGAATGAGTAGGTGCAGCGGCTGCTCACGCAGTGCGGCTATGTCGCGCGTCAGCAGCGCATAGCTGGTCAGCAGCAGATCGTGCTCGCCAAGTTCGCCGAAGTGTTTCTGTCGGGTGCTGCCCTTGAGGGTCAGCACCCGTAGCTGCGGGGCGAAACGACTGGCCTCGTCCTGCCAGTTGGGAATCAGGCTGGTCGGCATCACCACCAGCGCCGGGCGGTCGAGCCGTCCTGCCTGCTTTTCGGCGAGGATGTGGGCAAGGCTCTGCAGCGTCTTGCCCAGGCCCATGTCGTCGCCGAGGATGCCGCCCGCGCCCAGCTCGCGCAGCGTCTGCATCCAGACCAGGCCCTGCTGCTGGTAGGGCCGCAGTTTGCCAGCGAGCCCGGTTGGAGTCGGGCAGGACCTGATGTCAGGGTTGCGCAGGCGCGCGGCGAACTCACGCAGTCGTTCACCGCCTTTCCATTGCGGTGCCAGGCTGTCGAGCCCGGCCAGGCGCGCGCCGTCGGCCTTGCTCATACGCAGCGATGGCCCATCCATCTGCTCGCGCATGTAGAGCTCACCGAGGGTCGCCAGAATCGGCTTGATGCGTCCCAGCGGCAGCGTCACGTGCAGCGTCTGCTTGTCGTGTTGTCCCGGCCGGTCCAGTTGCACGCGCAGCTGCTCCTCATCGCTACGCAGCGCGATGGCGCGAGGGCCGAGCAATTGAGGGTTCTGGCGGATCAGCCGCAACAGGACCGGCAGCATGCCGATGCGCTGCCCGTTGACGATGATGCCGAGATCGAGATCGAACCAGTCGTCATCAGCTGACTCGTCAATCTGCGCGTACCAGCTGTCGATGGCGGTCAGGTCGTAGGCGAAGCCGGGATGGATATCGATCTGCCAGCCTTGTCGGCGCAGTTCGGGCAGTTGCTCCTGAACGAACCTGAGCCAGGCATCTTCGCCGGGCAGCTGGAACATCTCCGCCGACTCCTTCGGCAGCGCCAGGCTCTGGCGCAGCGCCGGCCGGAAGCCCAGCTGTTCAAGTTGTCTGCGCAGTGCCTGTTCGGCCTGAGGGTGGCGTGCGATCAGCTGCAGCTCGTTGCCGACCAGATGGCGGACACGTTCGCCGTCGCGTTTGCCATGGATACACGCCTCCCCGTAGAGGAACGACAGGCCGGCGCGGTGCTGATGGTCGCTGACCATGCGCTGATTGCCCGGCTGGTAGTTGATCGCCAGATGACTGCCGAGACTGAGCAGCGGTACGGGCGGCAGATCGTCGATCAGTCGTTCGTCGCGAGGCGCCAGCGGAGGGCTCATCTGCCAGGCCCTCTGTGTCGGGATGCGGCAAGGCAGGTCAGCCGACTGTGGGCCGGATATCGGTTGTGGGCCGGATATCGGTGCGAAGTGCTCATAGTGGCTTCATTTCGATCAGCAGCCCGAGGC
>DNMQ01000415.1 GCA_003488145.1 Pseudomonas sp. | reverse complement strand
AGGTCCAGCCACTCGCCGTCGATGGCGCAGGAGCCTTCATAATCGAGCACCGAGTGAGTTACCTGGGCGCGGTGCAGTTTGGCCTTGAGCATGATGGCGTGCATGGCGGGGTCCTCCGGGGCGCAAGCGGCGCAGAGTGTGCCTTAAGCCTCGAACGTGATCAAGGCTGCGGGCAAATGGCTGGGATCAGGCCGATGTGTGGGTGTCCACCAGCAGGTTGTCGATCAGCCGCGTCTTGCCGAGGTAGGCGGCGGCGAGGATGACCAGCTCGGTGGAGCGCTCGCTGACTGGTTGCAGGTCGATTGCGTTGCGAATCTCCAGATAGTCCGGACGCAGGCCGGCAGCCTGCAGAGCGCTCAGGCCTTCGGCGATCAGCGTCGGGTAGTCGCGGCGACCGCCCCGGATCGCTACGTCCAGCTGGCTCAGGGTGCGGTACAGCGACGGAGCCGTGGCGCGCTCGTCTGCACTCAGATAGCCGTTGCGTGAAGACAGCGCCAGGCCGTCGGCGGCGCGAACGATCGGCTCCGAGAGGATCTGCACCGGCATGTTCAGATCGCGGACCATGGTGCGGATCACCGCCAGCTGCTGGAAGTCTTTCTGACCGAATACGGCGAGGTCCGGCAGCACCATGTTGAACAGCTTGCTGACCACGGTGGAGACACCGTCGAAATGCCCGGGGCGGCTGCCACCGCAGAGACCTTCGGAAACGCCGGGCACGCGAACGATGGTCTGCTGGGCCTGGCCGTGCGGATACATCTCTTCGACGCTCGGCGCAAAGAGCAGGTGGCAGCCGGCCTCGAACAGCTTGTCCTGATCCGCAGCGAGGGTGCGCGGGTAGTTGTCCAGGTCTTCGTTGGGGCCGAACTGCAGTGGATTGACGAAGATGCTGGCGACCACGAAGTCGGCGCGCTGCCCGGCCTTCTTCACCAGCGCTATGTGACCGGCGTGCAGGTTGCCCATGGTCGGTACGACGCCGATGCGCTTGCCTTCCCCACGGGCGCGGGACACTGCGGCACGCAGGTCGGCGATGGTCTTGACGATGTTCATGCGGAGAAACCGTGTTCGGCTGCGGGGAATTCGGTGGCCTTGACGGCTTTCACGTAGCCGGCGATGGCGGAAGGGATGTCACCGTGCTCGCGCATGAAGTTCTTGACGAACTTCGGTACGCGGCCACCGAGCGAGAGCCCGAGCATATCGTGCAACACCAGCACCTGGCCGTCGGTGTCGCTGCCGGCGCCGATGCCGATCACCGGAATCTGCACCGCCCGGGTGATGCGCGCAGCCAGTTCGCTGGGTACGCATTCGAGCAGCAGCATGGCTGCACCGGCGGCTTCCAGCGCCTTGGCGTCCTCCAGCATCTGAAGTGCCTGGGCTTCCTCGCGGCCTTGTACCTTGTAACCGCCGAAGATGTTGACCGCCTGTGGCGTCAGGCCCATGTGTGCGCAGACTGGAATGCCACGCTCGGCCAGCAGGCGGATCGACTCGGCCAGCCAGGCGGTGCCCTCCAGCTTGATCATGTGTGCGCCAGCCTGCATCAGCACGGCCGAATTGTTCAGGGTCTGCTCGGTGGTGGCGTTGGCCATGAACGGCAGGTCTGCGACGATCATCGCGCCACGATTACCGCGTTTGACGCTGGCGGTGTGATAGGCCATGTCGGCAACGGTGACCGGCAGGGTGCTGTCGTGACCTTGCAGGACCATGCCGAGTGAATCGCCGATCAGAAGCATCTCGACGCCGGCATCGCAGGCGGTCTTGGCGAAGGTGGCGTCATAGCAGGTGAGCATGACGATCTTCTCGCCCTTCTGCTTGAGCCCTTGCAGCGTGGTCAGGGTTACCTCTGGCATGAATGCCGTCCTCTTCGAGCCTCGGAGGTCAGGGTTGCCGCGCGGCGCACCGGTTGGGTGCATGGGGCCGCGGATGGCAGAGGGCGCTTATAGTCCCGGCGACGACAGAGTAAGTCAATCGCGAGTGTTACCCGCGCGTTACGTTCGTTACCGCGGCGGTGACACCGTCATCGCCAAGCCGCTCGAGACCGCTGAAGGGGCAGGCGGCGAGCAGGTCGACGAGTCGGCGACCATCGGCCAGCAGCAACTCCGCCGGAGCGACTTCGGCGAGCGGGTAGAGCACAAACGCGCGGGCTTGCAGGTGGTAATGCGGAACCTGCAGACGGGGTTCGGCGATCAGGCGATCGCCGAACAGCAGGATGTCCAGATCCAGCGTACGCGGGCCCCAGCGCTCCGCCTTGCGCTCGCGGCCCTGGGCCTGCTCGATGCGTTGCAGGGCGTCGAGCAGATCGAGCGGCGCGAGACTGGTGTCCAGTGCGCCTACGGCGTTGACGTAACGTGGTTGGTCGGCTGGTCCGAGTGGGTCGCTGGCATAGAGTGACGATACCGCTGCGAGACTGCTCTGTGGCAAGTCAGCCAGCGCTTGCAGGGCGCCGCGCAGTTGCTGTTGCGGATCGGCCAGATTGCTGCCCAGGCCGATGTAGACGCGTTCCATTTTACTCGGCCGGGTTGGCGGCGTTGTCGCCCGGACCACGGCGGCGGCGCCCCCCGCGACGACGCTTCTTCGCTCCGCCGGCTTCTTCCTTGTTGCTGAGGCCGCGAATCATGTTGCGACGTTCGCTGTCGCTGGCTTCCTGATATTCGGTCCACCAGTCGCCGAGGCCGTTGGTTTTCTCTCCGGCGCTTTCGCGTAGCAGAAGGAAATCGTAGCCGGCGCGGAAGCGCGGATTTTCCAGCAACTGATCGGCGCGGCGCCCCTGGCGGCGCGGCAGGCGCTCCTGCATGTCCCAGATCTC
>DNMQ01000265.1 GCA_003488145.1 Pseudomonas sp. | reverse complement strand
ACCTTGATGCGCCAGTCGATATCGTGACCGTGCCACCAGCCCGTCAGGGTCGGGATATCGTGAGTGGTACTGGTTGCCAGCGCCTGCGCCGGGTACTGGGCAGGCGTCTGGAAATGGCCGTCGTGCTGTTCGAACAGCAGCACCCGCATGCCGAGGATTCCCCGTGCTGCGAGTACGTCACGCAGGCCGTGGGGAATGGTGCCGAGGTCTTCGCCGAGGATCACCGCCTGGTGGCGCCAGGCCTCGAGGCAGAGCAGGCGCAGCATGTCGTCGAAGGGGAAGTTGAGGTACACGCCGCGCTTCGGGTCGGCACCGGCGGGTACGACCCACAGACGCTTCAGGCCCAGCACGTGGTCGATACGCATGCCGCCGGCATGGGCGAGGTTGGCCCGCAGCATTTCGATATAGGCGCGGAAGCCGTTCTGCCGCAGGCCCCAGGGCGAGAANNATGTCCGGCGGCGCGCCAACACTCAGCGATGCCAACAGCTCGGCCTGGCGGCTCCAGGCCTGACTGCCGCCGCCATCGGCGCCAACGGCGAGGTCGGAAATCAACCCGATGCGCATACCGGCGCTGCGCGCGGCGACCTGGGCACGTTCCAGGCCGCGGGCCATCAACCACTGGCCAAAGGCGTGGTAACTCACCTCATCGGCATGTTCGCGGGCAAAGGCCTCAACGGCCGGGCTGGAGGGGTCGCGGTATTCGCTTGGCCAGTCGTTCCAGTGCTGCGTGTGGCCCTGTGCGTCCCGCAAATGAGTGTGCAGGGCTTCGAAGCGGCAGTGGTTTTCCAACGCCTCGCCACCGCTCGCGCGGAAGCTGTCGAAATCCACCTGCAGGGCGTTGCCGCCCTTGCCGAAGTCGTCGAACAGCTGCCGCAACAGGCGATGCCGCGATTGCGCCACGGCCGGCCAGTCGATCAGCTCCAGGCGCTCGAGCCGTTTCAATTCCTCGCCTAACCCGCAAGTCTCGATCGCTTGGCGCAACGGCCGCTCACCAAGGATCGAACCCGGCGCGGCGTGCAGCACGTTGAAGAACAGCCGGCTCGACGGTGAGTAAGGGCTGTACTGGTCGATATGTGCGCCGAACATGGCGTGCACTGGACTGATTCCAAGCGCATCGGCTCCGTGGGCAGCGGCGTTGCTGACCAGCGCCTCCAGTGCCTGGGTGTCGCCCAGGCCACCATCGTCCGCGCGGCGCAGCCCGTATAACTGCACCGTCAGGCCCCAGGCGTCCGCCCCGGCGATCTCGGCGACTGTGGGGCAGGAGAGCGGGGCGATAGCCACGGTCAGCTGATACTTGTCGATGGTCAGCCGGTAGTAGCCGGGCGTGTCGATGGCGGGCAGGCGTGCCTGGTTGTCTAGCGTGCCCTGCTGAACGCCACCATCTTCTGCCTGCAACTCGAAACGACTGGCCGCCGGAAAGTAGGCGGAAAGGTCCAGTACAGCGTGCTGATCGCAGGTCAGCAGCGGCGGCACGCCGCCGTGGTTGTTCTTGTGAGCGAGAATCTCGAGGCTGGCTTCGATATCTGCATCGGTTTCCGCCGCCAGCCCGAGGCAGGTCAGCACGTCGCGCAGTACGGCCGGCTCGACCCGTTGTTCGCGGTTGTCGGCATCGACCCAGTCGATGGAGAGCCCAGCGGCTTCCGCCAGGCGGATCAGGGATTCGTCGCTCATTTGGCTTTCTCCAGATACAGCTTGGCCATACGAGGCGGCAATTGGTCGGTCGTGGCATCCAACGCACGGCTGGCGAACAGCAGCTGCGCTGCGCTAGACGAGGCGGGCAGTAGAGCGGCTTGTTCGCCTAGGTTCAGCTCAAGGCGCAGCTGACTGCCATCACCCAGCTGCCAGCGTGCAAGCACAGCGGCATCGCCCAGCACGCTGCAACCGAGGAAGGCGCTACCAGGCAGGCGTGGCACGATCTCGGCATGGCGGATCCTCAGCAGCTGGCGGTACAGCGCATGCCACTCGGCGTGCCCCGGTTGCGTCTGCGCAGCAAAATCCGGCCGCGACTGCTCGAACGTGGATACGGCGTTGGGATCGGGAATGCGCTCGCGGGTGGCTTCGTCGGCGAACTCGGAAAACTCGGCGAATTCGTTGCGGCGGCCTTCACGCACTGCATCGGCCAGCTCGCCGTGATGGCTGGTGAAGAACAGGAAGGGTTGTCGCGAGCCCCATTCCTCGCCCATGAACAGCAGCGGAACCATGGGGGAAAGCAGCAGGACGGCGGTGGCAGCCCTGAGCGCGTCGGCATCGGCCAGCGTAACCAAGCGATCGCCAAAGGCGCGGTTGCCGGTCTGGTCATGGTTCTGCAGGAACAGCACGAACGAGGTCGGTGACAGGTGCGCGCTGGGCTCGCCACGGGATTCGCCACGGCGGTTGTTCTGGCCCTGATAGACGAAGCCTTCGCCAAGAAAGCGCGCCAATTTGCTGGTCGCGTCCTGGTGATAGTCGGCGTAATAGCCCTGGCTTTCATCGGTGAGCAGCGCATGCAGCACATTGTGGCCGTCATCGTTCCACTGCGCTGTGAAGCCCTGGGTCAGCAGGCTGGAGCGATTGTCCTCGTTTTCCAGCACCAGATGCACATGCCGACCGGGTTCCACGGTGGCGTGCACGCGCTCGGCCAGTTCGGTGAGGAAGCTGCGGTCGGGAATGGCATGCACGGCATCGAAGCGCAGCCCGTCGAAGCGGTAGTCCATCGGCCACATCAGCGCGTTGTCGATGAAGAAGTCGCGGACTTCGCGGCGGCGGAAATCGATGCCATCGCCCCAGGGCGTCTGCTGGTCGTGGCGAAAGAAGTGTTTGGCGTAGCGGCCGAGGTAATTGCCGTCCGGGCCGAAGTGGTTGTAGACCACATCGAGAAACACCATCAGGCCCAGACCGTGGGCGGTATCGATCAGATGCTTGAGCTCTTCCGGACTGCCATAGGCCGCTTCCGGCGCGTAGGGCAGAACGCCGTCGTAGCCCCAGTTGCGGTCGCCGGGAAACTCGGCGATCGGCATCAGTTCGATGGCCGTCACGCCGAGTTCGGCAAGCCCGGCGAGGTGCTTTTCCATCTCGGCGAAACCGCCATACAGACCGACATGGGTTTCGTACAGCACCGTCTCGTGCCAGGGACGACCGAGCCAGCTGCTGTTGCGCCACAGATAATTGTTGTGGGTGTCGACCACCAGGCTCGGCGCATGCACGTCACCCGCCTGCGCCCGCGAGGCGGGGTCGGGGACATGCAGTTCGTCGTCGATGAGAAACCGGTAGAGCGTACCGGCCCCGTAAGGGGCATCGATGCTGTACCAGCCTTCTTCGGTGGCGGTCATCGGCAGCGTTTGTGCGCCTACAACGATCAGACTGACGTTTTGCGCATCGGGCGCCCAAAGTCGGAAGCGGGTGGTCCCGTCTTCCAACAACTCCGGCCCGTGATGCCCAATATGGGCACGCTGCTTCTGCATTGAACGACCTCTTCAGATTAAAAGACGNNAGACGAACCTCGCGGCGCTCTCCGAGCAATTGCCGGTACAGCGCGTCATAGGGCTCGATGGCGTGACGCCAGAAAAAGCCGGCCCCCATCGCCCGGCAACGCATGGCGGCCAGCAGCTGAGGATGCTGATGGATCGCCAGCGCCCGCTGGACGGCCTGCCGGTAGCTGCTGACATTGGATTCGTTGAACAGGAACCCGGTAATGCCGTCATCGATGGAGTCGGCCAGCCCGCCGGTGCGACGTGCGACTGGCAACGAGGCATAGCGTTGGGCATACATCTGGCTGAGGCCGCA
>DNMQ01000412.1 GCA_003488145.1 Pseudomonas sp. | reverse complement strand
TGAGGGGGATGCTGATGATTTTGCGCGCTGCGCTGCTGCTTCTACTGACCGGCCTGATGGCCGGTTGTGTGTCTTCTGGATCCACTGATCCGCTGAGAACCGACGAAGGTCGCCAGCAGGCCCGCGACGCCTATATTCAACTGGGGATCGGCTACCTGCAGCAGGGCGCCGCCGCGCGCGCCAAGACGCCACTGCGCAAGGCCCTCGAAATTGATCCGAACAGCGCCGATGCACACGCCGCCCTGGCTTTGGTATTCCAGACCGAAATGGAAAACGACCTGGCCGACAAGCACTACCGTGAAGCGCTCTCCAGTCGCAAGGACGCCCGCATACTCAACAACTACGGCAGCTTTCTGTTCGAGCAGAAGCGCTACCCCGAAGCCATGGAGCGTTTCCGTCAGGCTTCCGAAGACAACATGTATTCCGAGCGGGCGCGGGTATTTCAGAATCTGGGTATGACTGCACTGCAGTTGGGTCAGCGTGAAGAGGCCGAACTCCATTTCACCCGCTCGCTGCGCCTCGACAGTCGCCAGCCCCGCGCGTTGCTCGAGCTTGCACTCATGGCCTTCGAGGACAAGCAATACGTTCCAGCCAAGCGTTACTACGATAGCTTCAGCCAACTGGCCGAGCAGAACGCACGGAGTCTGCTGCTCGGTATCCGTCTGGCCAACATCCATCAGGACCGCGACACTGCTGCAAGCCTCGCGCTGCAGCTGAGGCGGCTGTATCCCGGTACGGATGAATACAAGCAATATCTTTCGGAGCAACGATGACCGCGCCGCACCAAGAATCCGCTGCACCGATGGGCAACAACCCCGGCGAGACGCTGCGTATAGCTCGCGAAGACAAGGGCTGGCCGCTGTCTGCAGTTGCACAGCAGCTGAATCTCACCGAGCGCTCGCTGGCTCGCATCGAGGCCGGCGATTTCAGCCAGTTGCCAGGGCACACCTTTGCCCGGGGTTACGTGCGTGCCTATGCCAAGTTGCTGGGGTTGGATCAGAATCGCCTGGTTCAGGAGTTCGACCTGCACACCGGTACCAACGCTTCCGGAAGCAACGTCAACAGCCTGGGGCGCATCGAAGAGCCCGGCCGTCTGTCGCGTAGCTTCATGCGTTTCTTCGGCTTTGCCTTGTTGCTGCTCCTGGCTGCAGTCGCCTGGTATTGGTGGCAGGAACGCATGGCTCGAGAGGCCACGACGCCACCGGTCTCGGCCCTGGAGCGAATCGAAGTGGAAGGCGCGGATGGAACCACCGAGATCCATCTCCTTGATCGCGCTGACGAGGGTGCCGAGCAGCAGAGCGAACAGCCAGTCGAGCAAACAGCACCGCTAGCCGATTCGAACGAGAATGAAGCGATCGAGCCTGAGCAACAGACTCCAGCCACCACTGATGTGCAGGGCACCATCACCGAGCCGGCGGGCGAGGCCGCTGAGTCTCTGCCGCTGACGCTGCCTGACAGCCCAACGCAAAGCGCTGACGCAACGGCCTCCCCGGCTCCCACGAGTGCCTCGAACGACACCGCCCCGCCAGTAGCAGGCGAGGCCCAGCTGGAGCTGAGTTTCACCGCCGATTGCTGGACGCGAGTCAGCGATGCCGACGGACGAGTACTGTTCAGCGCGCTGGCCAAGGCCGGGACCAGCAGGGCGGTCAGCGGCAAGGCACCATTGGACGTACATCTGGGCTACGCTCGCGGCGCCCAACTCAGTTACAACGGCGAAGCTGTGAACCTCGCCTCTCATATGCGCGGCGAGACAGCGCGCCTCAAGCTCGGACAGTAAGCTGACCATGCATTCCGAATCTCCTATCAAGCGTCGCCAATCCCGCAAGATCTGGGTGGGCAATGTGCCGGTCGGTGGTGATGCGCCGATTTCCGTACAGAGCATGACCAATACCGAGACCTGTGATGTCGAGGCGACGGTTGCGCAGATCCAGCGCCTGGCCAATGCAGGCGCCGATATCGTCAGGGTTTCAGTGCCTTCCATGGAGGCTGCCGAGGCCTTTGGGCGCATCAAGCAACTGGTGCAGTTGCCGCTGGTGGCCGACATCCATTTCGATTATCAGATCGCTCTGCGCGTGGCCGAGCTCGGCGTTGATTGCCTGCGCATCAATCCGGGCAATATCGGTCGCGAAGATCGCGTGCGCGCGGTGGTCGATGCGGCGCGCGACAAGGGCATCCCGATCCGCATCGGGGTGAATGCCGGTTCGCTGGAAAAGGACCTGCAGAAAAAGTACGGCGAGCCGACCCCGCAGGCGCTGGTGGAGTCCGCCCTGCGCCATGTCGATCATCTCGATCGCCTGGACTTCCAGGACTTCAAGGTCAGCGTCAAGGCTTCCGACGTATTCATGGCGGTCGAGGCCTATCGGTTGCTGGCCGGGCAGATCGAACAGCCGCTGCACCTGGGCATTACCGAGGCGGGTGGACTGCGTTCCGGCACCGTGAAGTCCGCGGTCGGGCTGGGCATGCTGCTCGCTGAAGGCATCGGTGACACCATTCGCGTGTCGCTGGCGGCCGATCCTGTCGAGGAAATCAAGGTCGGCTTCGATATCCTCAAGTCGCTGCGTCTGCGTTCACGTGGTATCAACTTCATCGCCTGCCCGAGCTGCTCGCGGCAGAACTTCGATGTGGTCAAGACCATGAACGAGCTGGAAACCCGCGTGGAAGACCTGCTGGTACCGATGGACGTTGCCGTGATCGGTTGCGTTGTGAACGGTCCGGGAGAGGCGAAGGAGGCCCATGTCGGGTTGACCGGTGGCAGCCCTAACAACCTGGTCTACATCGACGGCAAGCCGGCGCAAAAACTGAACAACGAAAATCTCGTCGATGAGCTGGAGCAGCTCATCCGACGCAAGGCCGCCGAGAAGCTCGCGGCCGACGCGGCGGTCATCGCGCGCAGCTGATCTTTAAGGAATCCCATTGAGC
>DNMQ01000411.1 GCA_003488145.1 Pseudomonas sp. | reverse complement strand
ATCGAGGGCAACTCCTACGAGCAGGTCGAGCAGAGCCTGCCGACCAACCTGCGCGACGCCCTGCGCGAACTGGACGACAGCGAGATCATGGCGCGCTACATCAGCCCCGACTACATCGACATCTTCGTCGCCTGCAAGGAAAGCGAACTGGCCGAGTTCGAACACTCGATCTCGGACCTTGAGTACAACTGGTATCTGCATACCGTCTAGCCGCAGGCCCGCGTGCAGCGGGGCGACCGCCACGGCGGTTTGCATCCGCCGCCGTGCTGGCTTCAAATAGGCCGATGACCAAGCCCAGCCCCGCGACGCCCAGTCGCCGCCCGCGCGCCAGCAGCCAGGCGCGCATCCGCCAGATTCTCTCCAGCGCCCGTGAACTGCTCGCCGAGCAGGGCGCCGCGACGCTATCGGTGTACGCGGTGGCGGAGCGCGCCGGCATTCCGCCCTCTTCCGTCTATCACTTCTTCTCCGGTGTGCCGGCGCTGCTCGCAGCACTGACGGCGGACGTCCACGCGACCTTCAGGGCCAGCCTCGAACAGCCCATCGATCATCAGAGCCTGACCAGCTGGCGAGACCTGTCGCGGCTGATCGAACAGCGCATGCTCGATGTCTACGAACAGGACAGCGCCGCCCGCCAGCTGATCCTCGTGCAGCACGGCCTCGGCGAGGTGACGCAGACCGATCAACGCCTGGACCTGGAACTCGGCCAGGCCATGCAGGCCGTATTCGAGCGGCATTTCGCCCTGCCGCCTCTGCCACAGGACATCGATGTGTTCGCCATGGCCGTGGAACTCGGCGACCGCGTCTATGCTCGATCCATACAGCTGTACGGCAGCCTGACGCCACGCATGGCCGAGGAAGGCCTGCGTGTATTCGATGCCTATCTCGGCCTGTATCTGCCGCCATGCCTGCCGAAGCGGGAAATACCGGACCACTGATCGATAAATATCGATAAACGGTCAGCCCTTTCTTTTTTATCGGCGTTCACCCCCTATCAATCCAGATAACTATCGAATAAATTTGCGCTTTCGATAGCCGTCGCCCTTTCAACTGCAGCCGCGAGGTTTCCATGTCCCGAGTCGTTACCGTTGCCGCCACCCAGATGGCATGTTCCTGGGATAGCCAGGCCAACATCGCCAATGCCGACAAGCTGGTGCGCGAGGCCGCCGCCAAGGGCGCGCAGATCATCCTCATTCAGGAGCTGTTCGAGACGCCCTACTTCTGCCAGAAGCCCAACGCCGAGTACCTGCAGCTGGCGACGCCGGTCGAGGAAAACCCGGCCATCCAGCATTTCCAGAAGGTCGCCGCCGAACTGCAGGTGGTGCTGCCGATCAGCTTCTTCGAGCTGGCCGGACGCGCCCGCTTCAATTCCATCGCCATCATCGATGCCGACGGCAAGCTGCTCGGCGTCTACCGTAAAAGCCACATTCCGGATGGCCCCGGCTACCACGAGAAGTACTACTTCAACCCCGGCGACACCGGCTTCAAGGTGTGGAACACCCGCTACGCCAAGATCGGCGTGGCCATCTGCTGGGATCAGTGGTTCCCCGAAACCGCGCGCAGCATGGCGCTGATGGGCGCAGAACTGCTGTTCTACCCGACCGCCATCGGCAGCGAGCCGCACGACCCGAACATCACCTCGCGCGACCACTGGCAGCGCGTGCAGCAGGGTCATGCCGGCGCCAACCTGATGCCGCTGATCGCCAGCAACCGCATCGGCCGCGANNGAGCAGGACGGCTACGACATCACCTTCTACGGCTCGTCGTTCATCGCCGACCAGTTCGGCGCCAAGGTCGAGGAAATGGACGAAACCAGCGAGGGCGTGCTGGTGCACCAGTTCGATCTCGACCAGCTCGAACACATCCGCAGCGCCTGGGGCGTGTTCCGCGATCGCCGGCCGAATCTCTACGGCTCGATCCGGACCCTGGACGGCTCGCAGCCTTCAGAGTGAGCCGCGCGCCCGCCGCTACGAACCACGGGAAAGGCCTGTCCTTTCCCGCTTCATGAGAGATGCAGATGACCACCCTGACCACCACGCCGCGTACCGATGGCTACTTCATGCCCGCCGAATGGGCGCCGCACAGCCAGACCTGGATGGTCTGGCCGCAACGCCCGGACAACTGGCGTGACAACGGCGCACCCGCGCAGGCCGCGTTCACCGCTGTCGCCAAGGCCGTTGCACGCTTCGAGCCGGTTACCGTCTGCGCCAGCGCCGAGCAGTACCTCGCAGCCCGCGCGGCACTGGACGATCCGCGCATCCGCGTGGTGGAACTGAGCACCGACGACGCCTGGGTGCGCGATACCGGGCCGACCTTCGTCATCGACGACCAAGGCGGCCTGCGCGGCGTCGACTGGACGTTCAATGCCTGGGGCGGTGAAGACGGCGGCCTCTATGCCGACTGGCAGCGCGACGACGAAGTGGCGCGCAAGATCCTCGAACTCGAATACTGCGACCGCTACCGCACCGAGGGCTTCGTGCTCGAGGGCGGCTCGATCCACGTCGACGGCGAGGGCACGCTGATCACCACCGAGGAATGCCTGCTCAACCGCAACCGCAACCCGCATCTGTCCCGCGAGCAAATCGAGAGCGTGCTGCGGGAACAGCTGGCGGTCGACAGCATCATCTGGCTGCCACACGGCCTGTTCAACGATGAAACCGACGGCCACGTCGACAACTTCTGCTGCTTCGTGCGCCCGGGCGAAGTGCTGCTGGCCTGGACCGACGATGCGAACGACCCCAACTTCGAGCGCTGTCAGGCGGCCATGGCCGTGCTGCAGAGCGTTCGCGACGCCAAGGGCCGCACGCTGACGGTGCACAAGATGCCAATCCCCGGCCCGCTGCACGCGACCACCGAAGAATGCGCCGGCGTGCTCGCGCTGGATGGCAGTCAGCCGCGCGACCCGTCGATACGCCTGGCCGGCAGCTACGTGAACTTCCTCATCGTCAACGACGGCATCATCGCCCCGGCCTTCGGCGACCAGCTGGACGCCGAAGCCGAGCGCATCCTGGCGCAGGTCTTTCCGGAGCACCGGGTCGTCATGGTGCCAGGGCGCGAGATCCTCCTCGGCGGCGGCAACATCCACTGCATCACCCAGCAGCAGCCGGCACCGCTGAACCGATCAGCCATATAGTTGATCCCCTGGGCGGGTCAACATGGCTGTAATGAGGAGACCGCGCACCGTGCGAATCAGAGCCATCCTGCTATGCATGCTACTGGCGCCATCAGCGCAGGCTACCGAGCCGTATTCCTGTCGCAATGGCTTCTTTCCGGCCTTCGCCGGCGCGGTAAGGTATGCGGAGGTTGTAGCCAATGCAGATCAACCCGTGCATTTTCGCGATGACGCGGTTGGCTGCCCGGAGCAGGAATCCTGCATCCGGCGCGCGTATCTGGTGAATGGCGACAGGCTGCTGGTTGGCAAGGAGACGGATGGCTGGGCCTGCGCCTGGTATTTCTCCAGCAAGCGCGAGTTCGTCGGCTGGCTGCCGGCGCACCACGTCCGTATCGACCACGCTACGCCGGTACCCAAGGCCGGCGACTGGATCGGCCGCTGGCACCCCATCGCGGGTAGCAACAGCATCCTCATTACCCAGCCCTCCCCCGACGGGCCCTTCGCCGTTGAAGGCGAGGCCATGTGGCAAGGCGGCCTCAACAGCTACGGAGAGCCAATCGTTCATGTCGGGGCATTCTCCGGCCATGGTCGTCCCTCCGACGACCTGCTGAAGATCAGCGAAGGCGATGACGAGTACGACTGCCAGGTGACCCTGCAGCATGTCGCCGGCAATCTGGTGGTGACCGATAACAGCCACTGCGGCGGGCTCAACGTGCGTTTCGACGACGTATACCGCAAGTCGCGCTGATGCCAGAGCCCGGCAGGCCCCCGCTGACTTGAAGCCCTGTCGATCTGGTCTACATTTGGGGTTCGCTTGACCGTTGGTGCGGTCACACATCCAAGCGCCCGTCAGGAAACACCTCTTGTCGATCCCCCTTTCAGTCCAGTTCGTGCTGCTGTCGCTCGCTCTCGCAGCCAGTGGCTGCAGCGAAGAAGAGGGCTCAGCATCCATTCCCAAGGCCGCTAATGCCGTTCCGACGCTGGAACAGCTGCCCAAGTGTGAACGGATCGCGGCACGACTCACGCCGCTTCTGGATGGTCTGGCCCAGGTGGATCTGGACGATGGGGGCCGTTACGACAACGTGACCGTCTATGGCATCAGCTGCTCCTGGCTTTCCCGGGAAATGCAGAGCGGCGATATCTCCCAGCACGTCAAAGGCGGCGGCCTTTCCATCGCCATTTCTGTCGACGAAACCCCCTCGGACGAGCAGATGCTTCGCAAACTGGGCATGGTCCATGACGACGCCCGCGCCGAGGACATCGGCGGCTTCGTGGTAGATGTCAGCAAGCGTATGGACCCCAGCGCTCAGCTGGGGATCATCGGCCCTCAGGTGGTCGTCGGCCGGGTCACCGTCACCGCTACGGCTGCCGGTATCGCCCTGCAGAAAGTGGAGAGCATGGAGTACATCACCAACGACCAGGCGATCGAGGCAGCCATTGCCATTCACCGAATGCTTCGCTGAGTCGAATCACAACCATCAGGCCGAAACCACTGAGGCCTCGCCACGCACCGAATAAACAAATACCGATCATAGGAGCAATCATGTCTTCAGCCATCCACCTGCCATCCCTGGCGCTCGCCGCAGCGCTCACGCTGATCAGCTCGACCACTCAGGCGCAGGAGCCGAATCAACAGATGATGACCAACATGCACGCGCAGCTGGCCAAGTTTGGTGGCGCCATGCATGTGACAGCTAAAGTCTGCGACGACTACACCGACGAGAAACTTGCCGAGCATAGAGAGCAGCAAAAAACCCAGGCGACCCGCGCCGGGATGGACCCGGCAACTTTCGATACGGCCTTTGCCGACGGCGTCAAGGAGAGCGAGGCAAAGTGGAAGGATGTCCCCGCGTCCGAGCGTCAGGCCAAATGCACCGAGTTCAAGCAGCAGATGGAGAGCTTCGGGCAGCAGCTTGGCCAGTGACGGCAGAGCGCGCCGGGCAAGCCAGCCCGGCCAGCCCGCCGCAATTAGCCGACGATCACCTGGTTCTTGCCCAGGCGCTTGGCGGTGTACATCGCCGCGTCGGCGCGGGCGAACACGCTGCTCAGCTCGGGATCGCTGGCTTTCAGGTAGGTCAGGCCCAGGCTGGCGGTGACGCGGAAACGCTCGCCGTTGTCGGCGGTAAACACCACCCGTTCGATCTCGCGCTGCAGGCGTTCGGCGATCTGTTCGGCCAGATCCGGCTGACAGCCTGGCAGTACCGCGGCGAATTCCTCACCGCCGATGCGTCCGAACAGGTCGCTCTGGCGCAGCACCGCGGCGCCGCAGCGGGCCACCTTCTGCAGCACCTGATCGCCCATCTGGTGGCCGTGGGTGTCGTTGATGCGCTTGAAGTCATCGATATCCAGCAGCAGAAACGCCAGCGAGGAAGCAAACTGCCGCGCCCGCTCGAACTCGCCGCGGGCGCATTCGAAGAAGTGCCGGCGGTTGCTGCTCTGGGTTAGCACATCGGTAGTGGCCAGGCGCTGCAGTTCGCCTTCGAGCTGCTTTTTCTCGGTGATGTCTTCGGCGATACCCACGATGATCGGGCCCTGGCCACGATCGGCGCGGCGGCCGAGGAAACACTTGTCGCTCAACCAGCGCAACTGCCCGTCGCCACGGATGATGCGGTACTCNNTCGGCCAGCAGCAGGGCCGGCGAGCGGCCGAAGATGCGCTCGTAGGCCGGGCTGACGTAGATCATCCGCTGCGCCTGCCAGTCGAACGCCCAGAGCACGGCGTTGACGCCGCCCAGCAGGGTGCAAAACAGTTGCTCGCGCTCGCCCAGGCGGGCAGCCTCCGCGCGCGCATGCATCAGCGCCAGCAATGTCTGCGCATCGCCGCCCGGTAGCATGCCCATACCCGAATCACCCTGATTACTCGCCAGCCGCATAGCCTTCTTCCTGAAACGACCGTCGCGATTGCGACGGTACTGCATGTTGAGAATGCTGTTCAGAGAGCCGGCCAGAAGCAAAGTTCCGGCCGGCTGCAGGCCTTGTGCTTGAGCCGATGGAAGGTCAGGCGATGGCGACCGGCGGGCGCAGGGAATAGGTCCGCAGATGCTCGGCGAATTCGCGCAGCGACTGGATGCCGCTGGCTTCCGCTTCGTGCACCCACTGCTTGATCGCCGCCAGCATTTCGTGGCCGTTCGAGCTGGTTCGCGTCCAGATCTGCTGCAGCGCC
>DNMQ01000261.1 GCA_003488145.1 Pseudomonas sp. | reverse complement strand
CAGCTTCAGCCCCACCAGCGGCCACACGCCCTGCACCCTGGCTCCCGGCTGTGGCTGGGCGAGGAACAGCCCCAGCGAAACCAGCGCACAAGGCGCTGCGGCCGCCCCCAGCAGCTTGAGCAATGTCGCCAGCGGCACCGGCAATTGCAGGCTAGTCGCCGCCCACAGCGCACCGAGCAGCGGCGCGATCACCAGTGGATTGCGTACCAGCGCACTACTGACTTTGCCCAGCGTGCGCAACACGCCCTGCCCGGCATGCAGGCCGGTCTCGACGCAGGCCAGGGCGATGGCGAACAGCACACAGACCACCACGATCGAGGCGACCATCGCCGGCTGCAGCGCCTCGTCGCCCAGCACCAGCATGCACAGCGGAATCCCGACATAGCCGGTGTTGGCGTAGGACGCACCCAGCGCGTCCAGGCTGGCGTCGACCAGCGGCTGCTTCTGCAACATGCGATACGCAAGAGTGAAGGCGAACACGCCGAGGCAGCCGATGGCAAAGGCGGCGATAAAGCCGGGTTGCCAGAGCTGATCCCAGGTCGAGGTGGCAACCACGCTGAACAGCAGCGCCGGCAGGCCCAGCCAGACCACGAACCGATTGAGTTCGGAAGCGCCGGTTGGCCCCATCCGCCCGCTACGGCGGCACAGGTAACCGAGCAGGATCAGCGCAAAGACGGGCAGGACGACATTGACGACCGAAGACATGGACTCTCATCTGCAAGCTGGCGGCGCGGCGCAGGGCCACGACCGAAACGGCCGGCCACCATAGCAAATGCGGCGGATCGTCGCGCTCAGAGTCGACCAGGCACTACCCAGCCGACCCTGGGTTTCAGCTCAATGAAGCGCCGGCGAATAGCCGTTGGGCTCGGCCCGCGCGGCGGCGAACTCGGTCTCGACGCTGCCACGCATTTGCGCAGTGCCGCCGGGGAAACCGCTGCGGTCGCTGTAGTCCCATTCGACCACCGGCACCTGCTCGGCATCCAGACCCTTGGCGCAGCTCAGGTCCAGCGCGGTGATACCGGCCACCGCGCCGGCGGCGATGGCGGCATTGGCCGGCTCGTGGCCGTGCTCGATGCTCCAGCCGAGACCGGCCATATCCAGCGCATCGCCGCCGATACGGCCGTAGATCCAGGGTTTCGGATCATCCGCCAGCAGGATGCCGACACCGGTGGCGATCTCGCGCAGCCCGCAGGCACGGACCACACCTTCGCTGCCGGACATGCCGATAAAGCGTGCGACCTGCCGCGGCGCCACCAACTGGACGACGCCCAGACCGATACTGAACCAGCCCAGCCCCCGCGCCAGCGTGCGCGCGGAATGGTTGGGCCGGGTGACTTGACGTGGAATGCTCATGAAGACTCCTCGCTCGATAACGTGGCTCGGCCGATCCCTACGTTAGGGATCGGCGACCGGTTCATGGCTTGAGGACCACCTTGATGCAGCCGTCATGCTTGTCGCGGAAGGTCTTGTACATCTCCGGACCCTGCTCGAGGCTGACGCTGTGGGTAATGACGAAGCTCGGATCGATCTCGCCTTCCTGGATGCGCCGCAACAGATCGTCGGTCCAGCGATTGACGTGGGTCTGGCCCATGCGGAAGGTCAGGCCCTTGTTCATCGCNNGGGCGGCAGACGTAGATCATCTCGCGCAGCACGTGCGGGCGGTCGCTCTCGAGCATCAGCGCCTGCTTGGCGCGGTCGTACATCGAATCGATCGAACGCGCGGCGTGCGCCTCCATGCCCACCGAGTCGATGCACTTCTCCGGCCCCTTGCCGCGGGTCAGCTCCTTGAGGCGTTCGAGCACGCTCTCTTCGTCGAAGTTAATGGTGATGGCACCGCCCGCGCGGGCCATGGACAGGCGCTCGGGCACGTTGTCGATACAGATGACCTGCTCGGCGCCCATCATCACCGCGCTGCGGACGGCGAACTGGCCGACCGGCCCGGCACCCCAGACTGCCACGGTGTCGGTGGGCTGGATGTCGCACTGCGCCGCGGCCTGCCAGCCGGTGGGGAGAATGTCGCCGAGGAACAATACCTGCTCGTCAGTCAGACCATTGGGGATCACCACGGGACCGACATCGGCATAGGGCACGCGGACGTATTCAGCCTGACCACCGGCATAACCGCCGGTGAGGTGGGTGTAGCCATAGAGGCCGGCGGTGGTGTGGCCGAAGACTTTGTCAGCCACGTCCTTGTTGCGGTTGGTTCGCTCGCACACCGAGAAATTGCCGCGCCGGCACTGGTCGCACTCGCCGCAGACAATGGTGAAGGGCACCACCACGCGGTCGCCGACCTTGAGCTTCTTGTTCGCCGAGCCGACTTCCATCACCTCGCCCATGAACTCGTGGCCCATGATGTCGCCGTGCTGCATGCCGGGCATGAAGCCGTCGTACAGGTGCAGGTCGGAGCCGCAGATGGCGCAGGACGACACCTTGATGATGGCGTCGCGAGGGTCTTCGATGGAGGGGTCGGGGACGTGGTTGTCGCAGCGGATATCGTGCTTGCCGTGCCAGCGGAGGGCTCTCATGGACAATCTCCTGGTCGGGTATCGGAAACGCCGTCTCGGTGATTCTCCTTTGCTGCCTCGCTGTTGCTCCTCTGTCACGGTGCGGCGTGCTGTCAGGGTTTTAGTAAGCAGCGCCGCACCAGAGTTGCCCGATTACCGACGGGCTGCACTAATGCCGATTGCGATCCAGCGAAGCGTAACCGTCGCGATAGCTGGGATACCTGGGTTTCCAGCCCAACGCACGGGCGCGGGCATTGCTGCAGCGCTTGCTGCCGGCGCGGCGGGTCATGCTCTGCTCGGCCCAGTGGGTGACGCCCAGGCGTTCGCGCAGCCAGTCGACCACCTCGTGCAACGGTGCCGGGTCATCGTCGACGCCCAGATAGCAATCTTCCAGCGCAGCACCACTGGCGTCGCTCTGCAGCAGAAACGCCAGCAGCCCGGCGGCGTCGTCGCGATGGATGCGGTTGCTGTACTGCGGCGGATCGCGCTCGACACGCAAACCGGCGCGCACCTGATTCTGCAGCCAGGGGCGCTTCGGGTCGTACAGCCCCCCCAGACGCACCCGCGTTACCGGCAGGGCGCTGTCGAGCGCCAGCTGTTCGGCCTCGAGCATCACCCGACCGGTGAAGCCGCCGGGCTCGGTGGCCGAGTCCTCGTCGATCCACTCGCCGTCGCGCTGGGCATACACACCGGTGCTGGAAACGAACAGCAGCCGCCGAGGGCGCTGGCCGCGCTGCTGTAACCAACCGAGCACATTGCGCAGGCCTTCGACATAGGCCTGGCGATAGCCGGCTTCGTCATGTTCGGTGGCGGATGCGGCATAGACCAGATAGTCCAGCGAGCCGTTGGGCCAGCAGCGCGGACAGGTCGGTTCGGAAAGGTCGCCGTTGACCGGCAGAATCGGCACTGCCAGCTGGGCGGCGTTGCGCCGCAGGCCGTACACCGTCCAGCCATCCCGACTCAGTTGCAGACCGAGACGACTGCCAAGGTCGCCACAGCCTGCGATCAATACGCTAAGGCGCTTGCCCATGTTCTGCTCCCTCAGTTGTAACCCGCCGCGCGGGCCGCACGAAACCGCAGTGTACCGACTTTCGAAGCCTGGCCGACCGGTTGGTTCTGCGCTGCGCAAAAGGCTATGCTTGCCGGCACATTGATGGATGCTGACTATGACTCTGACCGAATTGCGCTACATCGTGACCCTTGCCCAGGAACAGCACTTCGGCCGCGCCGCTGAACGCTGCCACG
Organism: Pseudomonas sp.; assembly: GCA_003488145.1. GTDB lineage: Bacteria > Pseudomonadota > Gammaproteobacteria > Pseudomonadales > Pseudomonadaceae > Stutzerimonas. Next base: position 10,361 of record DNMQ01000261.1, on the reverse strand, counting down.
TCAGTCAGCCGACCCTTTCGGTCGGTGTGAAGAAGCTCGAGGACGAGCTCGGTGTGCTGATCTTCGAGCGGACCAAGAGCGCAGTGCGCCTGACCCCCGTCGGCGAAGGCATCGTCACCCAGGCGCAGAAGGTGCTGGAGCAGGCACAGAGCATTCGCGAGCTGGCCCAGGTCGGCAAGAATCAGCTGGCCGCACCGCTGAAGGTCGGCGCCATCTACACCGTCGGCCCTTACATGTTCCCGCACCTTATTCCGCAGCTGCATCGTGTGGCGCCGGACATGCCGCTGTACATCGAAGAGAACTTCACTCACATCCTGCGCGACAAGCTGCGCACCGGCGAACTGGACGCGATCATCGTCGCGCTGCCGTTCCAGGAAGCCGACGTGCTGACCAAGCCGCTCTACGACGAGCCGTTCTACGTACTGATGCCGGCCGACCATCCGTGGACGGCGAAGGAAACCATCGACGCCGAGATGCTCAACGACAAGAGCCTGCTGCTGCTCGGTGAAGGCCACTGCTTCCGCGATCAGGTGCTCGAAGCCTGTCCGACCACCCGCAAGGGCGAGGCGCCGAGCCACACCACCGTGGAATCCAGCTCGCTGGAAACCATCCGCCACATGGTCGCCTCGGGCCTGGGCGTGTCGATCCTGCCGCTGTCGGCGGTGGAGAGCCACCACTACTCCCCCGGTGTGCTGGAGACCCGCCCCCTGACGCCGCCGGTGCCGTTCCGCACCGTGGCGATCGCCTGGCGCGCCAGCTTCCCGCGGCCCAAGGCCATCGAGATCCTCGCTGACTCGATCCGCCTGTGTTCGGTAGGCAAGCCGCCATCGGCGAAAGCCTGAGGCCATGAGCGAACTGGCGACCGTTCCGGTCACCGCACTCAAGGGCGTCGGTGCCGCACTGGCCGAGAAGCTCGCCAGGGTCGGGCTGGAAACCCTGCAGGACGTGCTCTTCCACCTGCCGCTGCGTTACCAGGACCGCACCCGCGTGGTGCCCATCGGTGCCCTGCGCCCGGGGCAGGACGCGGTGATCGAAGGCGTGGTGTCCGGCGCCGATATCGTCATGGGTCGCCGCCGCAGCCTGCTGGTACGCCTGCAGGACGGCAGTGGCACCCTGAGCCTGCGCTTCTACCATTTCAGCCAGGCGCAGAAGGAAGCCATGAAGCGCGGCACCCAGCTGCGCTGCTACGGCGAGGCGCGTCCCGGTGCCTCGGGGCTGGAGATCTATCACCCGGAATACCGCGCACTGACCGGCGAGCCGGCACCGGTGGAACAGACGCTGACGCCGATCTACCCGACCACCGAAGGACTGACCCAGCAGCGCCTGCGCAGCCTCAGCGAGCAGGCGCTGAGCCGCCTCGGCCCGCACAGCCTGCCGGACTGGCTGCCCGCCGAGCTGGCCCGTGATTATCGGCTCGGCCCGCTGGATCAGGCGTTGCGCTACCTGCACCGGCCACCCGCCGACGCCAATCTGGAAGAACTCGCCGAAGGCCGCCACTGGGCGCAGCATCGCCTGGCCTTCGAGGAACTGCTGACCCATCAGCTGTCGCTGCAGCGCCTGCGCGAGCGGGTTCGCGCCCAGCAGGCACCGGCGCTGCCAGCAGCGAAAAGCTTGCCACAGCGCTTTCTCGCCAACCTCGGCTTCGCTCCAACCGGCGCGCAGCAGCGCGTCGGTGCCGAGATCGCCTATGACCTGGCGCAGGACGAGCCCATGCTGCGCCTGGTGCAGGGTGATGTTGGCGCCGGCAAGACGGTGGTCGCCGCCCTCGCTGCCTTGCAGGCGCTGGAAGCCGGCTACCAGGTGGCGCTGATGGCGCCGACAGAAATCCTCGCCGAGCAGCATTTTCTCAACTTCAGCAAGTGGCTCGAACCGCTCGGCATCGAGGTCGCCTGGCTCGCCGGCAAGCTCAAGGGCAAGGCCCGCGCCGCATCGCTGGAACAGATCGCCGGCGGCTGCCCGATGGTGGTCGGCACCCACGCGCTGTTTCAGGACGAGGTGGTGTTCAAGCGCCTGGCGCTGGTGATCATCGACGAGCAGCACCGCTTCGGCGTGCAGCAGCGCCTGGCCCTGCGCCAGAAAGGCATCGACGGTCGACTCTGCCCGCACCAGCTGATCATGACCGCCACGCCAATCCCTCGCACCCTGGCGATGAGCGCCTACGCCGATCTCGATACCTCGATCCTCGACGAACTGCCGCCAGGGCGTACGCCGGTGAACACCCTGGTAATCGCAGATAGCCGGCGCCTGGAGGTGATCGAGCGGGTGCGCATCGCCTGCAACGAGGGGCGCCAGGCGTACTGGGTGTGCACCCTGATCGAGGAATCCGAAGAGCTGACCTGCCAAGCGGCGGAAACCACCTTCGAAGACCTTTCGGCGGCGCTGGTCGGTCTGCGCGTCGGGCTGATTCACGGGCGCATGAAGCCGGTCGAAAAAGCCGCGGTGATGGAGCAGTTCAAGTGCGGCGAGCTGCAGCTCTTGGTCGCCACCACCGTCATCGAGGTGGGCGTCGACGTGCCCAACGCCAGCCTGATGATCATCGAAAACCCGGAGCGCCTGGGCCTGGCCCAGCTGCACCAGCTGCGCGGGCGGGTCGGCCGTGGCAGTGCGGCAAGTCATTGCGTGCTGCTGTACCATCCGCCGCTGTCGCAGCTCGGCCGCGAGCGGCTGGCGATCATGCGCGAAACCTGCGACGGCTTCCTGATTGCCGAAAAGGATCTGGAACTGCGCGGCCCCGGCGAGATGCTCGGCACCCGCCAGACCGGCCTCTTGCAGTTCAAGGTCGCCGATCTGATGCGCGATGCCGAGCTGCTCCCGGCGGTGCGCGATGCCGCCCAGGAGTTGCTGGCGCGCTGGCCGCAGCACGTCAGCCCGCTGCTCGAGCGTTGGCTGCGTCATGGCCAGGAATACGGCCAGGTATGACAACCATCCGTCGCCACACCATCCGTGGCTGATGGCTTCGCTATACTCCGGCAGGTCACTACAACGGGTCCGCTCATGAATTCTGCTGTCGACACCGAAAGCTGCTCCGAACTGCCCCTCCTGATCACCAAGCTGTTGAAAGACCTCGGTGTGAGTTACCAGATCCAGCGCGATCGCCCCAACATTCCCGCTGCGCAGCGGGTGCAGGCGGTGCTGCTGGACGACAGCATCGGCGCGATGCTGGTGCTCTTCCCGCAGGATCATCTGCTCGACCTTGCACGCCTGGCCGAACTCACCGGCCGCGAGCTGGCCGCGGTCAAGCCGGAGCGGCTGGCGCGCATGCTCGCCAAGCACGAGTTGAGCCGCCTGCCCGGGCTGCCGCCACTGACCAGCTCGCCCTGCCTGTACGAAGAGTGCCTGATGCAGCAGCCACGGCTACTGGTTGAATCCGGCCAGCCTGGCCTGCTGGTGGAGGTCAGCAGTGGCGACTTCAAGCGTCTGCTGAGCAAGGCTACGGCCGGTAGCTTCGCCGTACCGCTGAGCAGCATCCGGCCGAACCTGGACCGCCCGGACGACGACCGCGCCGAGATCAGTCAGGCGGTGCAGAGTTTCACCGCGCGACGCATCCAGAAGCGTCTGGAAGAAACCATCGAGATTCCGCCGCTGCCGCATACGGCGCAGAAGATCATCAAGCTGCGGGTCAACCCCGACGCCACGGTCGACGACATCACCGGCGTGGTGGAAACCGACCCGGCATTGGCGGCGCAGGTTATCAGCTGGGCGGCCTCGCCCTACTACGCCGCTCCCGGGCGCATCCGCTCGGTGGAAGACGCCATCGTTCGCGTGCTCGGCTTCGACCTGGTGATCAACCTGGCCCTTGGTCTAGCGCTGGGCAAGACCATCAGCCTGCCGGACGACAAGCCGCAGGACGCCACACCATACTGGCAACAGGCCATCTACACAGCCGCGGTTATCGAGGGACTGACCCGTGCGATTCCCCGCGAACAGCGCCCGGAACCCGGCCTGAGCTACCTCGCCGGACTGCTGCACAACTTCGGCTATCTGGTACTGGCGCACGTCTTTCCACCGCATTTTTCGCTGATCTGCCGGCACCTGGAAGCCAACCCGCACCTGTCGCATAGTCACGTCGAGCAGCATCTGCTGGGTATCACCCGCGAGCAGATCGGTGCCTGGCTGATGCGTCTGTGGGGCATGCCCGAGGAACTGGCGGCCGCCTTGCGCTTCCAGAACGACCCCGGCTATGACGGCGAAGATGCGGCCTATCCGAACCTGGTCTGCCTGGCGGTACGCATGCTGCGCAACCGTGGCATCGGCAGCGGGCCGGATACCGAGGTGCCGCAGCAGCTGTTCGATCGCCTGGGTATCACCCGCGAGAAGGCCAACGACGCGATTGCCAAGGTACTCGCCGCTGAAGCCGCCTTGCGCGCCCTGGCGATGCAGTTCAACTCGCCACACTGAAAGCCCGCGCCGCCGGGTCTGTGCCTCGCACAGGCCCGGCGATGGATCAGGGCGCCATCAACTCCCCGCGCGAAAGCTCACCCGCGCATTCACCAGCCCTTCACCGGCGCGCTCCAGGCTGACGTCAGCAATGCTCACGCCCTGCCCCTGCAGGGTATCGAACCAGCGCAACAGCAACGCGTACGATGCCCCCGGCAGGCTCACCTGCACGCTGCCGTCGCTGCCATTGTCGAAGCTCTCGATTCGCAGGTTGCCCTGCTGCGCGCTTTCGGTGATCACCCCCTGCAGCTGCTCCGGCGCCAGCTCGACCTGGTTGCTGCGCTCCATCTGGCGCGCCAGATCGGTGTTCTGCTCCATGTAGGCATGCAGTTCGCGCTGCGCCTGGTAATACTCGCGGGCGTCGGCGGCCTGGCGTTGCGCCGGCAGCCACAGCCAGAGATAGAACAGCACGGCGAGCAGAAAGGCGCCGAGCAGGCTCAGCGAGGTGCGCTCACGGGGCGCCAGGCGCTGCCAGCGCTGCCACAGCGGCGAATCGGCGAGGCGCACGGCCAGTTGTTGCTTGAGATTCATCATCAGCCTCCGATCACCACGCGCGCGCTGACGCCATCGCCTTCTCGACTGGCCGAGCCCAGCTGCACGCTCTGACCGGTGTCACCCAGGCGTTGGCGCAATGTTTCCAGCGTGGGAAAGTCCATGGCCTGCACCTGCAGCGCCAGATCGCCGCGATCCTGGTTGTAGTCGAGCTGGCCGATGGTCACCGGAATGCCGTCCTCCAGTGCCGCGGCGGCGTGGTCGAGCAGGCGCAGAAAGCCCGTCTGGCCACCGCTGCCGCGGGCCAGATGATCATCGAACTGCGCGCGCATGTTGACGATGCGGATGTCTTCGGGAAACAGCTCGCGATACAGCGCCAGACTGGCCTCGGCGTAGGCATCGCCCTGGCGCTGGAAATACCAGGCCTGACTCAGGTTGAAGCCCAGCTGCACCAGCAGGATCAGGCCGGCCACGGCGAATAGCGGTTTCCAGTAACCGAGGCCGGTATTGCCAACCTCCACGGCGAAGTCACCCTGGGCAAGGTTGATCGCTGCCGCGCGCTGCGAACCGAGAAGCGCATAGGGATCGTCCACCTGCCGGTAGTCGTCGAGCGCCAGAGGCGGCTCGCTTTCACTGCCCTGGGCATGCCAGGGCGCCGGGCAGAGGTCGGACAGCTGCGGCCAATCCTCGGTGGCGAAGGCCAAGCGCGTTTCGCCGACACCGCCGAGCAGGCCACGCTCACCGATGAACAACAGCTGCGTGCCCTCCCGCGGCAACAAATCGGCGTCGACATGAATCGCCACGATCAGCAGGCCCAGCTCGCGCAACTGGCCAAGCCAGTCATCCAGCAGCTGGCGGCGGATCGCCACGACCCGCAGGCGGCCGTCCGGCAGTGCTTCGCCGAGGGCCAGATGCAGATCGTCGACGTTTTCCGCCAGCAGTTCCTCGGCGGCATAGGCCAGCGCCTGCTGCATCCAGCGCGCCTTGCGCGTCGGCAGGGTGACGGCGAAAAAGCTGCAGACTTCCGCCGGCAGGATCACGCTGATCGCGCCATTGCCTGCTGCGCATTCGCCCAGCGGCTGCCAGCGACCGGGTTCGTCCTTTGGCAGCCAGTAGACGCGGGTCTCGGCATCGAGCCGGGCCGGGCAGTCGGCGGGCAGAAACAGGCAATCCATGGTCTAGCGTTCTCCGTCGGATGGGAGGGTCTGCCGGGCAGGCTGACCGAGATTTCGCGCGAGCACGCGGACGCTGCCGTCCTGCTCACGTTGCAACAGGCTGACCAGCGCCAGCCGGCGATCGCCCAGGCGCACTTCGCTGGTGGCCTGGAAGAATTGACTGCCAACCGCCAGCGCAGTGCCCTGCAGCGTAGTCCCGGCCAGCGCCGGCTGCGCGAGGAACGCCGCGCTGTTGCGAAACGGCGCGGCGCGGCGCAGCTCGACCAGCGACTCGGCCGCGCCAAGGCTGAGGTTGTCGCTCAGGCTGGAAAGCACCATCGCGCTCGCCGTGTTGACGTTCAGCGGCACGTTGGGCGGCAACACTACGACATAGGGCGCCAGGCGCTGGAAATCCTCTTCGCGCATGTCCAGCAGCAGGCGCAGTTCGGACAGGTCGTGGAGCCGGCGACCGGCGCTGCGATAGGGCGTATCGAGGCCGAGATAGGCGTTGTCTTCGGCACCCAGCTCGCCGCTCGGCTGCTGGTCGGGATCGATCCAGTCGAGCAGGCGCTCGGCATAGGGCGCGCTGATCTGCAGGCGCAGCAGCAGCCGGCGGAACTGCTCAACCGCGGCGGGGTTGGGCTGCTGGTCGCGCAGCAGGTCGTTGAGGTTGAAGCGTCCGGCGAGATCCTCGATACGCACGAGGATCTCGCCCTGATCGATCTCGAACGCCGGCAGCGGCTGCGCCCAGGGCTCGAGCAGATGATCGACGGCCGCGGCCTCACCATTGGCGCCTGTCTCGCCTGTCTCGCCTGTCTCGCCCGTCGCGCCAGCCCGCAGATCGCGAGCGAGCATGGCCTGGGCCAGCGCTTCGCCGCCCAGCGCGTAGTGCCAGGCCTGGCGTGCCTGCAGCTGGTTGCTGCTGGCACGAATGCTGAGCTGCTGACGCGCGACCATCGCCGCGCTGACCACGGTGACGATGGCCACCACCAGCAGCACGGTAATCAGGGCAACGCCGCGCTGGCACCTCATTGCGGCAGCTCCCCTTCGAACGGCTCGGGCACGCCTTCGGCGCCGGGCAATGCCTGCTGCATCGTCTGCTCGACGGCGTCGGGCAGGCGCAGCAGACGGGTGATACGGCCGTAGCGGGCGTGCTCGATATTCAATTCCAGGGCGATCGGCAGGCGCTCGGCGGCGTTCTCCGGGCTGCCGCGACCGAAATCGAACGGCGGCCACTCCTCGTGCCACACCGCCTCCTCGTCCAGGTAGCGCAACTGCAGGCCCTGCACGTCTTCCAGTACCCGCTGCACGCGCGGCTCGCTGTCGAGGTCACGGTCCAGCACCACCCAGTAGACGCGCTCGAGATTGTCGCCAGCCAGGCGCCAGCGCACCCGCTGCAGATTGGCGCGACGCAGCCCAGTGGGATTGCGCCAGCCGGCACGGGTCAGCTCCAGCACCGGCGCGCCGTCTTCGCCATCGAGCTGACCGATGAAGGCATTGCGCTCGTCGCCGAAGCCGTCGCGAATCGGCCGTCCGACTACCTGTTGCAGGTCGCGCTCGAAGGCCCACACCGCACGGCTGAGCTCCCGCAGTTGCAGCTCCTGCGCGCGCACGGCCTCGTCGCTTTGCAACACCGCTTCGAGCATGCGGTAGGTACCCAGGCCAAGCAGCGCGAACAGGGCGATGGCAATCAGCAGCTCGAGCAAGGTAAAACCGGCGCTGGTGCGCGCGTGGGCGTTCATTGGCGCGCCACTCCCGGGCCAACCGCAATGAAGCCGGTGAGGCTGGTCACCGCACGCTCTGGCAAGGGGCCGCTGCGCGCGCGCGGCGTCTGCAGCGCGACCCAGACGGTGACGCGCAGCAGGCCAGGGTCGGCGCTGACCTCGATTTCGCTGAGCGTTTGCCACTTGCGGCTGCCGTAATCCAGCTCCTGGGTTTCGCGGCCGATGGCAGGCGGCGTCTGCTGCAATTGCAGTTCGCTGATGCGGTTGTCGGCGATCCAGCCCGCCAGGGTCAGTTCTTCCAAACGCCCTGCGTTAGTCAGACTTCGTCCGGCAGCGGTAAGTACCACGGCCGACACGCTGGCGAAGATCGCCAATGCCACCAGCACTTCCAGCAGGGTGAAGCCATGGCCGACCCTGGCCAAGCGCCCGCTCATCGCCTGTCCTCGATGACTTGCGCCTCAGGCAGACGGAAGCCGTCGCTGGTGACCAGCCAGCCGCCGCCGCGCGGCTTGCGTTCGGACAGGCGCAGGCTGAACGGCGACAGCTCGCCGCTGGAAAGAATCAGCAACTGCGGCTCCAGCCGCGGCGCACGACGTTCGGTTCGCTCGCCTTCGCGCGACAGCCCGGCGCGGTCGTCCTCGCGCTGGGTCGGCGCAACCAGCTCCAGCGGCGTGCCGTCCAGTTCCAGATCCAGGCGCATCCACTCCGGCACCTTGTGCACCTTGCGTCGCTCGACTTCCAGCCAGCGTGTGGCCGCCTCGTCGTAGCGCAGTACGCGATAGCCCTCGCTGTTGACCAGCAGGCCGTATTCGCGACTGTCGAGCACCGCCTCATCGCTGAGCACGCCGATCAGCGCCGCCAGTCGGCGCGCCTCGTCACGCAGCTCGCGCGAGGTGCTCGAACCGCCGACACTGAGCACCGCCACGCTGACCAGGATGCCCAGCAGGACGATGACCACCAGCAGTTCGATCAGCGTGAAGGCGCGGGCGCGCTGCCGCATCGATTAGAGGTCCCAGTTACCGATGTCGGCGTTGAGGTCGCTGCCGCCGGGCTTGCCGTCGGCGCCGAAGGAGTAGAGGTCGAACTGGCCCTGTGTACCTGGCGAGAGGTACTGGTAGTCGTTGCCCCAAGGGTCCTTGGGCAGGCGCTTGAGGTAGCCGTCGCGGTTCCAGTTCTTCGGCTGCGGGTTGCCGGAAGGCTTCTTCACCAGCGCCTCCAGCCCCTGCTGGGTGCTCGGGTAGGCGAAGTTGTCCAGCTTGTACATGTCCAGCGCGGCGGCGACGGCCTTGATGTCGCCCTTGGCCACGGTGACCTTGGCCTGATCCGGCCGGCTCATCACCTGCGGCACCACCAGCGCGGCGAGGATGCCGAGGATGACCACCACCACCATGATTTCGATGAGGGTGAAGCCCCCTTGCGTGCGTCGTTGCAACTTCATTGTCGTTACCCCACCAGTTGGTTGAGAGAGAGGATCGGCATCAGGATCGCCAGCACGATGACCAGCACCACAGCCCCCATGAACACCAGCATGAACGGTTCGAACAGGCCGACCAGCAGAGACACCTGAGCGGCGAGGTCGTTCTCCTGATTGCGCGCGGTTCGCGCCAGCATCTGATCCAGTTCACCGGATTTCTCGCCGCTGGCGATCATGTGCAGCATCATCGGCGGGAATTCGCCGGTGGCATCCAGCGCGCGGGTCAGGCTGCTGCCTTCGCGCACTTTCTGCGCAGCTTCCACCACCCGCTCGCGGATGCGCAGATTGGCGATCACCGCGGCGGCGATGGACAGCGCCTCCACCAGCGGCACGCCGCTCTTGGTGAGGATCGCCAGGGTTGAGGCGAAGCGCGCCGTATTGGTCGCCCGACTCAGTCGACCGATCAGCGGTATCCGCAGAATGAACGCATGCCAGCGCAGGCGCAGCGCCGGGTCGCGCAATGCCGCGCGCATGGCCAGCAAGGCGGCGATAATGCCGAGCACGATCAGCCAGCCCCAGTTCTTCACCACGTCGCTGGTGGCGATCAGCCCGCGGGTCAGCGCCGGCAGCTCCTGGCCGGTGTTGACGAACACCTTGACCACGTCCGGCACCACGTAGCCGAGCAGCAGCACGACGATGGCCAGCGAGGCGACCATCAGGATCACCGGATAGAGCAGCGCCAGCTGAATTTTCTGCCGCGACTGCTGACGCTGGTCGGTGTAGTCGGCCAGCTGGTCGAGCACCAGGCCTAGATGGCCGGCATGCTCGCCGGCCGCCACCGTGGCGCGGTAGAGCTCGGGAAATGCCGACGGATATTCGCGCAGCGCGGCGGCCAGGCTGTGGCCTTCCATCACCCGCGCACGCACGGCCAGCAGCATCGATTTGATCTTCGCCGAGGTGGACTGCGCCGCTGCCGCGCGCAAGGCTTCCTCGATCGGCAGCGCAGCCTGTACCAGCGTCGCCAGCTGCCGGGTGACCAATGCCAGATCGCGCGCCGACAGGCCGCGGCCGAAACTCAGGCCGCCACGGCTGACGTCTTCCTTGGACTTGGCCTGCTTCACCTCCAGCGGCGCCCACTGC